>JBBTYS010000001.1:0-3144 GCA_038078535.1 Patescibacteria group bacterium
AATATTGAGCGTGCAATTAAAAAAACGACGGACAAGTCCTCCTCTCAACTGGCTGAAATATTAATTGAGGCTATTGGTCCTGGAGGAGTTGCACTAAAAATTAAAGGCGTAACCGATAATAGTAACCGAACCATTGCTGAGGTAAAAAATATTCTTGGAGGCCATAGTGCCAAAATGGTTCAGCCTGGAAGTATCTCTTGGATGTTCAACACGCCAGTAGAACTAGGCCCTGCTGACCAACTTAAACTAGATGCCCTGTACGAAGCACTGGACAACAACGACGACATAGACGATGTTAACTCCAACCTATTAGAAAACCCTGTATGATTTCGATCGGCATTGATCCTGGCACAACTCGAATTGGTTACGGTGTCGTATCCAGTGAGAGAAACAAAATTAGCTGTCTTGCTTATGGTATCTTCGCAGTTAGGGGTTCGTCTATGGGTAGCGACTTTATAGAAGTTGAAAAAAGTCTTTCAGCTTTGATAAAAAAATATAAGCCAGATGTGGCTGGTATCGAGAAGTTGTTTATTTTTAAAAATCAAAAGACTGTCATGGCGGTAAGTGAAATGAGAGGCGTCCTGATGTTGACTCTCGCTAAACACGGACTACCCATTCACGAATTTACGCCCCTGCAAGTAAAGCAAAATATTAGTGCCTATGGTCGAGCTGACAAAAATCAAGTTCAACGCATGGTGAAAATGCTTTTAAATATTAAAGAAGAAATAAAACCCGACGATGCCGCCGATGCCTTGGCTATTGCAATTTGTTCTGCTAGTACTAGAATTAACTAGAGGTCATTTCAAAATTATTTTCGTGACGAAATTGCAGAAATTTGAGCGAAAAACATAAAGATTGACGAGGCATAGCGAGTGCTACGCCGAGGAAATCTGAATGGTTTGTAGCCGAAGTTCTGCGATTGCAGTAGAATGAATAATTTTGAAATGACCTCCAAATAATCGTCTTGTTTGAGTATGAAACAAATTCCTTTAGGAATTTGTTTGGCCCAAAGAAGATTTTTTCAGCTGTCATGACAGAAGAGCCAATTGTTAAGAGATTGTGGCTAGATTACACGGGTGGCGACGACGAAGATGAAGATGAAAACAAAATTAAAAAAGGACCAAAGCTCCCTGGAGATGCTCCAGACGGAGAAGATGTTGATGAAGAAGACGATACAGAAGATGAAGATGAAAAGGATGAAGACGAGGATGACGATGGTGATGATGATTCCGACTCAGATGATGCGAGCTAAAAATAATGCCCCGACTCGGGGCATTATTTTATTTTGGCGAACTTCCTTGAACCTACCTGGACGATGTCCCCTTCCATCAGTTGCCTCCCCCAGTCTGTAACAATTTCAGAATTTACTTTAACTGCTTTTTGTTCAAGCAATCTTTTAGCCTCAGATCGAGATTCAACTAAATTGTTGTCGGAAATAAAATCTATCAAAGACTTGCCCGTGCCATAAAGTTCAGATATGTCAGTGGGCAGTTCTTTATTTGAAAAAACCTTCTCAAATTCAGACACAGCTTCTGCGCCAGCTTTTTCTCCGTGATACATTGAAACTATTTCCCGACCCAATTCTTTTTTATATTTATAAGGCTCGGACTTCATTTCTTCAATATGCACTGAAATCCAGTCCATGTCTTTGTTGGTGCACAACTGAAATACGTCCTTAATCATTTCGTCGGGAATGCCAGCCATGGTTTTGCCAAACATGTCTTTTGGGGAATCAGAAACTGCGATAAGGTTGCCTTCTGACTTGCTCATTTTTTTACCACTACGGGCATCTACCAGCAACCTAGTGGCAAAGACTACTTTGTCTTTATTTATTAATTTTTTCTCCAAGTCTCTGCCGACAAGCATGTTAAAAGTCTGGTCATTACCCCCGACCTCCCCATCTATTTCCATTGCCACCGAATCATAACCTTGCATCAAAGGATACAAGAACTCATGGAGACCAATTGGTTTCTCGCTCTTTAGTCTTTCCTGAAACATGTCCCGATGTAACATTTGTTGCACCGTTACATGACCAGCAAGCTGAACTACATCTTTAAACGAAAGCTTGTCGAGCCAGTCACCATTGTGACAGACCTCAAACGAACCTTTCGGTAATATTTTATAAATCTGCTCTAAATAATCTTTAGAATTTTCTTTTATCTGTTCCGGTGTTAATGGTTTTCGAGTGGCATCTTTGCCCGTTGGGTCGCCGATACGGGCCGTGAAATCACCAATTACAATTACGGGCTTGTGGCCCAAATCTAGAAGCTGTTTTAAAAACAAAAGTGGGATGGTGTGACCTAAATGAATATCCGGCCCAGTCGGATCAATGCCGAGATAAACTCGACGAGAGTTGGCCTTTAAAAAATTAACAACCTCTTCTTTGTTTGGAAAGATGCCGCTAGGCTCGAGACGTCTCTCCAGTGCGTCAGAAATTACTGAACCATCAGTAGTTAGATTTTTTTTTGAGGGGCCAAACATAAAGTATTTATATCATATATTTAAACGTCTTCATTGTAAATAAGGCATTTTCATGGCATACTAACATTAATGAAACCAAATATTGGTCGTCTCTTTAAAGGCCAGCGGGCCAAATTCCGCCACCTCCCACTCCTAATCCTCTGGGCTGTGGCCATCGGAGCCATCTTGTTTTTTAGTTTCTTTATCTATTTGGAGCGAACCCTCCCTGACCCAGAGTCTATAGCTGTGCGCAAAGTAAGTGAGTCCACAAAAATCTACGACCGAACAGGAGAAGTTTTGCTTTATGACATCCACGGTGAAGAAAAAAGAACCATTATCCCTTGGGAGCAGATGCCTCAAGACTTAAGAGACGCCACTCTCGCAATTGAAGACGCTAATTTTTATAGTCATGGCGGGTTTGATGTAAAAGGCATAATTCGTTCTCTGTTTAGAGACATTGCTACCCTCGACTTTTCTCAGGGTGGTTCCACAATCACACAACAACTGGTAAAGAAGGCCTTGCTCAGTGATGCCAAAACACCGGCCAGAAAACTCAGAGAGTTGCTTTTATCCATAGAGATAGAGAGAAAGTTTTCTAAGGACCAAATTTTCTGGATGTACCTGAACCAGATTCCATACGGCTCAAATGCTTATGGCATTCAGGCTGCAAGTAAAACATTTTTC
>JBBTYS010000002.1:0-2740 GCA_038078535.1 Patescibacteria group bacterium
CTGTTCGTATGTCTCACCGGCATCCAATCTTTTTGCAACTTCCCAACGCATAGCAAATTCTCGCAAATCTCTCTCACTGAATATATCTCTGAAGAAAGCTTTGGCTTCGTCCTCATTCTTGAGCGCCAAAAATACTTTAAGCAATTCAGGAGACTTTTGCTCTATCTCAGCCCAAATTCCGTTTTTTTCCTCGTCAGTCATAATTAAAGTATATCATTTATTCGTATTCAATCGTAGCAGGAGGCTTTTGAGTAATATCATAGAGGACTCTATTTACTCCTCTTACCTTTCCAACAATTGAACTGGATATCTTTTCAAGGAGGTCAACTGGTATCTTATGCCAATCTGCACTCATACCATCAACTGAATCAACCGCTCTAAGCGCTAACATGTATTCGTAGGTTCTCGCGTCTCCCATTACCCCCACAGTCTTTAAGGGGAGCAGGACAGCAAATGCTTGCCATATTTTTTCGTATTCTTTAGCTCGTTTCAATTCTTCTATAAATACATAGTCTGCCTCTCGAAGAATACTTAATCTCTCAGGAGTAATTTCACCTACGATTCTTACTGCCAAGCCAGGACCCGGAAATGGATGTCGCCACAGCATATCTTTTGGCAACCCAAGAACCTCTCCTAATCTTCGAACCTCGTCTTTATATAAATCTCTGATCGGTTCTACAATTTTAAAGCCAAACTTTTCTGGAAGTGTAAGATTATGATGACTTTTAATTTTTGATGCATGCTTAGAGGCTTCTGCAGACTCAATTCGATCAGGATAGATAGTTCCCTGAGCAAAATATTTTATTGAATATTTTTTGAGTTTATTTTTTATAGTGTCTTCAAAAACCTCTATAAATGTATGTCCAATGATTTTTCTTTTCTGTTCCGGGTCAGTTACGCCTTTTAATTTATCTAGGAATAGTTTTGATGCATCTACTACATGCAGATCAAATTTTCTCTTTCTGAGAAGTGCTGCCACGTTTTTAACCTCATCTTTTCTCAGTAAACCAGTATCAACAAACACTGCATGAAGCTGCTTGCCTACTGCTTTATGAAGAAGAGTACCCGCTACTAGCGAATCAACGCCACCAGAGATACCCACTATAATATGTTCTTTGCCAATCTTTTCTTTGAGTTCTGAAATAATATTTTTAGCCACTGATTCTATCTTCCAATCTTTTGGAGCTTTGCAGATTGAGAATACAAAGTTAGAGAGAAGCTTTATTCCTTTTTTTGTATGAGTTACTTCGGGATGAAACTGAATTGCATAGATATCTCTATTTTTATGTCGAAAGGCAGCGCAGTCACAACCCTCAGTAGTTGCAGTAGTAATAAAGTCTTTGGGAAGTTTGCTTACTTGGTCGCCGTGAGAAAACCACACCTGCTCATTGAGTGAAAGATCTTTAAATATATCTTTCTGCTGTTTTATAGATAAAATCTCTTTTCCAAACTCTCGATGCTTTCCCTTTTGAACCTTACCTCCAAGCATTTGCGCAATAACTTGTTGGCCATAACAAATACCAAGAATAGGTATATTCAAATTAAATATTTCTTTATCTGGTCGAGGACTACCCTTTTCAAGAACCGAAGCAGGACCGCCTGAGAAGATAATTCCTGATGGATTCAACTCTTTTATCTTTGAAGCGGGCGTATCAAAATGCAAAATCTCGGCTTTAACACCGAGATCTCGGACCCGTCGTGCAATCAGATGAGCGAACTGACTACCAAAATTTAGAATAATAATCATAGTTTATTTTAGTCCAATTTTCTTAATATATCAATTCTAGAGGGCGTTTTTAAGGAGATATTTACAATGTGTCATTTTAATGTTAGGGTTTCGAACAGACTATCTCGTGTGAGGTAGCTGTACATAAACAACATCAACCCTTATTGGAGGATCGTGCAATGAGTAAGAACACCCTGTTCGACAAGGTGTGGAATCGCCACACCGTTCGTGTTCTGCCCAACGGGCAGACCCAGCTCCTGATCGGGCTCCACCTCATTCACGAGGTGACCAGCCCCCAGGCGTTTCCCATGTTGCGTGAACGCGGCCTTAAAGTCCGCTTCCCGCATCGCACCTTCGCCACCGTGGACCACATCGTGCCCACGTCGGTCGAAGGCCGCAAGCGTCCGTTCCTGGACGTGATCGCGGATGAGATGCTCACCGAGATCGAGAAGAACTGCCGTGAATTCGGCATCAAGTTCTTCGGTCTCGGCGACGAAGGTCAAGGCATCGTCCACGTGATCGGCCCGGAACTGGGACTCACCCAGCCCGCGCAAACCATCGCCTGCGGAGACAGTCACACGTCCACGCATGGCGCATTCGGTTCGATCGCATTCGGCATCGGCACCACCCAGGTCGCAAACGTCCTGGCAAGCCAGTGCCTCTTGGTCCAGAAGCCGAAAGTCCGGCAGATCAAGGTGAGCGGTAAGCTTGCGCACGGCGTTTACGCCAAGGACATCATCCTGGCGATCATCGGCAAGCTCGGGGTCAAAGGTGGTATCGGCTACGCGTACGAATACGCTGGCGACGCCATCGAAGCGCTCGATATGGAAGGACGCATGACGGTCTGCAACATGTCGATCGAAGGCGGAGCCACTTGTGGCTACGTCAACCCTGACGGCAAGACCATCGAATACCTCGGTGGTCGCAAGTATGTGCCTCGCGGCTCGGAGTTCAACCACGCGGTTGACTACTGGCTCGAGCACCGATCGGATGCCGACGCCGAATTCGACGACA
>JBBTYS010000003.1:0-7806 GCA_038078535.1 Patescibacteria group bacterium
TTGTTTGGCCTTGGCTTACTTGCGTCAATGCAAGAACCAAGCCAACTACGAGAATGGTTCTCATTGACTGCCCCTTTTCAAATAACCTGCTTATTATACCACAGAATTTCTAAATTCTCAACGGTGTATTATTGAGGTCTAATTTTGATGTGCTATACTATCTGTACACAAAAATTATTTTCACATAACCCTCATGCCAAAAATCACAATATACAGCACCCCTACGTGTCACTTCTGCCATCTCGCCAAGGAATATTTTAAATCCAAGAATATTGCTTACGAAGATGTTAATGTCGGTTTTGGTGGGGATACAGCCAGACAACAGGAGATGATTAAAAAGAGTGGCCAAATGGGCGTGCCAGTCATAGACATTGATGGTAAAATTATTGTTGGTTTTGATAGACCAAAAATTAATCAACTTCTTAATATTTAATACTGCTCGGAATATATACAATCGAGTACCGATAATCGAATCACTCCAGCGGTGATTCGCCATCTAGGCGCTCGGCCCTCACCAAGCACCAAGCTTCGGGCCTGCGCGACTTACTCTATTGTACATATTCCTTGCTTTAATACTTTTATATGAAGCACATATTGCCACTCTTGAAATATGGTTACGATGCATTAGAGCCACACATTGATGCCAAGACGATGGAGATTCATCACACCAAGCACCACCAGACTTATGTCGACAAATTAAACTCTGCTTTGGAAAAATATCCTGAATTACAAGAAATGTCTGTGGAAGATTTATTAAAAAATTTAGATACATTGAAAGTTGAAGACACTGACAGAACAGCTATTCGCAATCATGGTGGCGGACATGCCAACCATTCCATGTTTTGGAAGCTGCTCGACCCTGCTAACCAGAAAGATGAAGCGCTTGTTGCAGATATCACGGCAACGTTTGGTTCAGTTGAAGATTTTAAAAAACAACTCACGGATACTGCCACTAAAGTCTTTGGTTCAGGCTGGGCTTGGTTGGTCAGAGACGGGGAAGGGAAGTTGTCTATTTCTGAAACAGGCCGACAAGATTCGCCCCTACTTAAGGGTCTAACTCCAGTCCTAGGCCTAGATGTTTGGGAGCATGCTTATTATTTGAAATATCAAAATCGCAGAGCGGAATATATTGAAAGTTGGTGGAAGGTTTTGAAGCTAATTTAAGTTTTTTAAAACAAAGCGCCCCGATATCGGGGCGCTTTGTTTTAAAAAAAGAAAGAGGCCGGACGCCCCCTTCTTGGGACGTCCGGCCACATGGTCGGACAACCGTCTCTTTACCGGCATCGCCGGCCCCTGCAACCGTTTTGCTTCGGCTGGGCGGGCGACTCGCTCTCGGCTGTCTGCGCCAGAACGACCGGTTGCGCCTCGGCCTGCAGGAGCAGGCCGGGCTTGTCGAGGCCGTCGGGCATGTCGAGGACGAATTCGTCGCGCCGACGTTCGGCGCGAGCGGTCGTCTCGGTTGACGGCGGCTTCGGCGGGCATTCGCAAGACGGAACGACCGGCTTCGCGACTACCGGCTTCTTCGCAGGCGCCGGCTTGGGTGCCGGTGCGGGGGGTGCCGGCGTGCTTTCGCACTTGCTGGGACAGGGGTGGCACGGGCTCGCGGCATTCGCGTTGCTCACGACCGAGACTTGCGGGCTCGACCACCAACCGTTGGTCACGGTGACCTTGGTGTTCGCGCTTGAGCTGCCGCAGGGCTTGTCCCTGTCGGCGTTCGCGTTGGCTTCGGCCGACACGTCGGGCGTGCCTGCAGTCGCGGAGTTGCCCCCGCCACCACATGCGGCGGTGGAGAGGGTGACGGCCACGGCCACGATGGCAATCACAAGGACGGAGTAACGGGCGTGACGCATGTTTCCTCCTTCGGAAACGGCTGAACGGGTTGGCGGGGTACTACTGAATCGTACAGTAAGTATAGCACGAAATGCCCCTAGATGTCAAGAGGGCCTAAAAAGCCTTATAAATAAGCCCTTATTGCCAAGTTTTCAGCCAGAGGTGGTTTTGGAATGATTTAGCCTCAAGATGTAAACCATATGAAAGCGGGGCAAAGTAGACAAAAGTAGAGATGGCCAAAAGAATCAAAACTAGGAATTTTGTCTTGGGTCTATGGCTCGTATCGATTAGATAAACCAGAATTAGAATCGCAAATATTAAAGAAGATAAGTAGTGGTACAGAAACATGACTCGACCAATACCAATGAATGGCAAGAAATTAATCAAGTAACCAGCGAGCAATAGCAGAGGAAGTTTCTCCTTTAAAAAATTTCTACCAAACAAAGATAATAATAGGTAAAGCACAGCAACACTTGAAGCCCACCAAATTAAAGGATTGCCAATTAGATAAATTTTTTCTTGATCGGGTGTTATGTTTGAAGCGTTGTTCCAATAATAGATTGGACGAATCATTAAGGGCCATGTGTACCACTTAGAGCTATAGGGGTGTGTGGCGGTGAGAGTTTTATTAGCCGTATACATTTCTTTATTAAGCTCAATAAATTTTTGGAAGTCATTTAGTGGTTTGATTGTGGGGTCACTAGAATAACTGGAATTATTGAGAGTGCTTTGAAATTCTGGGGTCATGAAAGCATCACCATTACCTGAGTTTTTAAGGAGTGAAAAATGAATGGTGAATATTGCAAAATATAAAACCAGAGGGGTAAGTGTAAAGTAAATAATAAGGTTGATGATTCTTTTTAGAGAAATGGTTCTGGCGGTGTTCCAGAGTTCTATAACTCCTGCCATGCCCAGAAAAGTTAGACCGGTCCACTTAATCGACATGGCTAAACCACCAGCTATGGCCATAAGGAATAAATATGGTAGTCTATTGGTCCGTCGATAAATTACATAGAACAGTAAGGCAGAAAAACCGAACAATAAAAGGAAGGGGTCTAGTAGGAGATATCGAGATTGGGTCAAGAGAGCATTTTCAAGAGCAACCAGCATACCGGCAGAGAAACTGGCCATGAGGGAGAAGCCAAGCCCAAGGGCGAGTAGGTATATGACGATAGGTAAAAGTGTTCCGGCCAAAGAAGGCAGAAAACGTAAAGCTAAATATTTGTGGTCGGGAAATTGTTGGCCAATTTCAGCGAAGCTGTATTCAGGGCTAAAGTTAAAAAGTTTAGCAAAGCCTGCGATGATGAGCTTGCCACCCGGTGGGTGAATATCAAAGTAGTATTCGTGAGTATAGTAAGCTGAAACAAACTTACCGAAGTGGACTTCGTCAAAGACTGTTTCTTTGGGATGTCCAAAAAAAGCAAAGTGGACGGCTAAACTAGTAAGGATGAGGATAATGAGGCTTGTCTTTCTGGACATTACTACCATAATATAACAAGAAGAGATTAATAAACAAATTTTTATTCATGTTCGATCTAATAATAATTGGTGGCTCGGTGGCGTCGACCAGTGCTGGAGTCTATGCAGCACGACGCGGACTTAATTTTAAAATTATTACTAAAGAGTTTGGTGGTGAAGTTGCTACCTCAGGTGAGATTGAAAATTGGCCGGGCATTATTCATACCGATGGTTTGAGCTTGGCTGAACAATTTAAGGCACATCTTGCTTCGTATCATGTTGTGCCTGAAGAAGGAATTGAAGTTAAATCCGTTTCTAAACAAGAGGATAGTTCTTTTCTTGTTTCCACTGATTCAGGAAGTAGCTACACCGCCAAGGCGGTAATTGTTGCAACTGGTGTTCATCCACGTCATTTAGGTGTGCCGGGCGAGGAAGAGTTTAGAAATAAGGGCGTGACTTATTGTACAACATGTGACGGCCCATTATTTGGTGGGAAGGTTACGACGGTAATCGGTGGTGGTAATGGCGCACTTGAATCAGCTTTGATGCTTTCCGATATTGCTTCGCAGGTTTATATATTAAATAAGAACGATAAATTTAAAGGCGAAAATATTTTGGTTGATAAGTTGCTAACTAAGTCTAATGTTAAAATTATTCATCAAGCTAAGACCATAGAAATTAAAGGCGAACAGATGGTAACAAGCCTATCATATATAGACGCCAATGGCACAACTCAAGAATTAAAGACGGATGGCGTGTTTATTCACATAGGCATGATTCCAAATTCTGGTATAGTGCCAGAAGAAGTAACTAAGAATAAATTTGGTGAGATTGTCGTTGATGCAAATTGTGCTACCAACGTTGCGGGTTTATTTGCAGCTGGCGACGTGACTAATGTTCCATTCAAACAAATCATAATTGCTGGAGGGCAGGGTTGCATTGCAACTCTATCTGCAGTTGAATATATTAATCGACAATGATTTACATCGGCGCCGACCACAGAGGGTTTGAATTAAAAGAGAAGCTAAAAGAGTTTTTTGACGAATTGGGTTTTGATTTTGAAGATGTGGGTGCATCTGAGCATAATCCAGACGATGACTTTACAGTTTTTGCGGAAAGAGTGGCTCGACACATTATTGACCACGAAGATAGGGGCATTGTTATTTGTGGTTCAGGTGTGGGTGTGGACGAAGTTGCTAACAAGATAACCGGCGTGCGTTGTGGCTTAGCGATAAATAAGGAGCAGATTCGAGCTGCACGACACGATGATGATATTAATGTTTTAGCTTTAGCGTCTGAACATACCTCTGAAGACGATGCTAAGGAAATTGTAAAAATCTTTTTAGATACTGAATTTTCAAGCGAGGATAGATACAAGCGTCGAATTCATCAGATTCAAGACATCGAAGAAGAATTTTAAGTTTTAATACAAGAATGCTTTCTGAAGATTTAAAGAAAATAATTAATGGCGACGTTAGCGTCGCCATTAATGACTTAGAACACTATAGTCGCGATGCGAGTATTTTTAATGTGAAACCAGAAGCTATAGTTTATCCAAAAGACGTAGAAGATGTTAAAAATTTGGTGAAGTGGGTGAGTGAAAACAAATCAGAACAGCCAGGCCTATCTATTACTGCTCGTTCAGCAGGTACTGATATGTCGGGCGGGCCATTGAACGATTCTATTATTTTAGATGTTACGACTCACTTAAACCACATTTTAGAAGTTGGTGACGGATATGCCGTGACTGAACCAGGTGTTTATTATCGTGATTTTGAAAAAGAAACTTTAGTGAAAGGTTTGTTGTTGCCATCATATCCTGCTTCACGTGAACTTTGTGCCATGGGTGGTATCGTTTCTAATAATTCGGGTGGCGAGAAGTCTTTGAGCTACGGCAAGACTGAGAGATATGTTGAAGAGCTTAATGTCGTTCTTTCAGATGGCAACGAATATGTTTTTCGTGCCCTAAATAAAGAAGAGCTTGAAGCCAAGAAGTCTCAAAGTGATTTTGAAGGCAAGATATATAGAGAGGCTTACGATTTAATAGAAACTAATTATGAGGCACTTCAGAAAGCCAAGCCAGATGTCTCTAAAAATTCTGCCGGTTATTATTTATGGAATGTTTGGAATCCCGCCGAGCTGGCCGGGGCAGGTAGAGAAACTTTTGATTTGACTAAATTATTTGTTGGCTCTCAAGGGACGCTGGGAATTATTACCAAGATTAAACTCAGACTTATTAAACCAAAAAAATACTCTAAACTTTTGGTGATGTTTTTGGATAACCTCTCACCACTTGGTGATTTAGTAAATTCAGTAATGCTGTTTAAGCCAGAAAGCTTTGAATCATATGACGACCAAACCTTAAAGTTGGCCGTTAAGTTTTTGCCAGACATGTTAAAGAAAATGAAGGGCAATGCTCTTTCTCTATTTTTAAAATTCATGCCCGAAGCGATGATGATTTTGACTGGTGGTATGCCCAAGTTGGTGCTCATCGCAGAATTTACCGCTGATACCGAAGAGGAAGTGGATTCTAATTCAAAAAAGTGCCAGGAAGTTGTTAATGAAAAGTTTAAGATAAAAACCCACATTACTCACACCGAAGAGGAAGCTGAAAAGTATTGGACGATTCGACGTGAAAGCTTTAATCTTTTGCGTCAGCACGTCGAAGGCAAGCACACCGCCCCATTTATAGATGACATTGTGGTGCATGTTAATCAATTGCCAACCTTTTTGCCAAAGCTCAATGAACTGATTGGTCAGTATAAGGGGTTAACTTATACAATCGCTGGCCATGCGGGTGACGCTAATTTTCACGTTATTCCGTTGATGGATTTTCATAATGAAGACAATCGTAGAGCCATACCGGAACTATCAGAAAAAGTTTATGATTTGGTAGTATCGTTGCATGGCTCAATTACAGGTGAGCACAATGATGGTTTAATCAGGACACCTTATTTAGAAAAAATGTATGGTTCAGAGATTGTCTCTCTGTTCAAAAAAACTAAAGACATTTTTGATCCGTTGAATATTTTTAATCCAAGGAAAAAGGTGGGTGGCGACATGGCTTACTCAATAGCTCATATTTCAAAAGAATGATCGAAATTATTCCATCGGTATTAGCTAAAACAAAAGAAGAGCTTAATGAGTTAGTTCAAAAAATGGGATTATACTCTGGCGTTATCCATTTAGATATATCAGATGGGGTATTTGTTAATTCAAGAACTATTGGCTTGGAGGAATTTAAAAATAGTTTTAATAATAGTATGGATGTGCACTTAATGGTCCAAAATCCAGAGTCGGCCATCTCTGATTGGCTTGGGCTATCAAATTTACGAAGTATCATTTTCCACATAGAGGCTACTGACAAAGCTGAAGAAATAATTAATACTGTACACAATGCTGACAAGTTGGTTGGTGTAGCCATTAACCCCGAAACTGAAATCGAAGCCCTCGATTCAATAGTAGGCAGTATTGATTATGTTCACTTCATGACTGTCCACCCCGGTAATTATGGTGGGGAGTTTGTGGAAAGTGTTCTTGGTAAAATTGAAGTTTTAAAAAATAAGTATCCAGAGGCTAAAGTATCAGTTGATGGCTCAATCCATAATGAGATTGCGCAATTGGTGGTTAATGCTGGCGCAGAAATAATTATTTTGGGAAGCCACATCTTTTCTGAAGGTAGAAATGTCGACGAGGCTATTAATGAATTAAAAGAAAATATAAATTGAAATACGACATAATCGCAATTGGCTCAGCCGCACGAGATGTGTTTTTGAATTCGCCAGAATTCAAAACTATAAAAGATGCACAATCTCCAAATGGGCAGGATATGACCCTACCCTTAGGGGCAAAGGTTGAAGTTAAAAAAGTCGTTTTTGCTACTGGTGGTTCTGGGACAAATGACGCTGTAACTTTTGCGCGACAAGGATTGAAGACTGCATGCATTAGTATTGTCGGCAATGATATAAATGCCAGTGCAGTTATTGAGGAGCTTACCACAGAAGGCATAGACACTAGCCTTTTTCAAAAACATAATGATGACGCAACGGCCTATTCGGTTATTTTGGTCCAAGATGGCGGAGAACGTACCATTCTTTCGTACAAAGGTGAGGGCCAACATTTTGAATCTCGAGAAGTCAATTTTGATGGTGTAGAATCTTCTTGGCTTATGATTGGGAGTTTAGGCGGTCATTTAGATTTGTTTGAAAAAGCCGTGTCGTGGGCGACTGCAAATGGCGTAAAGATTGCGACTAATCCTGGCACCAAAGAATTGGACCTTGGTTTAGAAAAATTAAAACCTCTTTTGAAACAATGTACCGTGGTCTCCATGAATCAGGAAGAAGCAGGTGGACTGCTTGGGATAGATTTTAAAAATGAAGCAGAGATATTTAAGGGCATGGACGAAATTATAGATGGTGTCTTTGTCATGACTAATGGTCACGAAGGAGTAGCTGTCTCAGATGGTAAAAATGTTTATCGAGCGGGTATTCCAGATTCACCTGTCGTAGAGCGAACGGG
>JBBTYS010000004.1:0-2753 GCA_038078535.1 Patescibacteria group bacterium
GTTGCCATCACAAATACGGATTCAAATCCAAACTCAGTAAATTATATCGTTCCAGCTAACGATCGATCTAAGCGATCAGTTGACCTCATTTTAGAAGCGTTAGGTAGTGAGTTAAGTACAGCTACAACTAATCAGTAATTAGGGCTTAGGTTCTGCGACTTAGAACAATTAAAGTCTAAGTCCAGAGGCCTAAATTCTAATCTCTAAAAATGGCAGATATTAGCATAGAGCAAGTAAAAGCATTGCGTGATGAAACCGGACTATCCGTAGCTGATATTAAGAAAGCTCTAACGGAAGTTGGCGGTGACGTCGAAAAGGCTAAAGAACTCCTTAAAACTAGGGGGGGAGATATCGCAGCCAAAAAGACAGGCCGTGAGCTCAAGGCGGGCCTTGTGGACGCTTACATACACAATAATAAGCTATCAGGTTGTATGTTGGAGTTGCTCTGTGAGACTGATTTCGTGAGTCGTGGCGAAGCCTTCCAGGCTCTAGCTCATGACTTGGCTTTGCACATAACCGCAATGAAGCCTCAAAACGTCGAGGAACTTATGGAGCAGATGTTCATTAAGAACCCAGAACAAACCATCAAAGATCTTATAACCTCACACATCGCCAAAATGGGCGAAAATATCCAAGTGGGCAGATTCGAAATTTTCGAAATCTAATACTCATGTTCATAATAATCCCAACCATTCTTATCGGTATCTCAATTGTGGGAATGGTCGTCATTGTTCGTCGGAAGATGCCATATCTTAGAAAACTATCTCCAGAAGCACACATTGCGGGTGATAGTTTGTTTGGTGATTTTTTTCCAGAACTAGTTGAATGGTACGGCTCTATAAACATAAAGGATTATAGGCAAGCCAGCCTTCGTGAGATTGAGAAAGTCTTGCGTCGTATGCGTCTTGTATTTTTAAAAATCGATCACGCTTCGGACAGGCTGATTAAAAAGGTTCGTCACACCCACCTTACAGCCGAGCTGGAGAATACTCATGAAGTTGTTGTGCCAGAGCCGGTTGTCGTACCAGAAATTTCAGTTGAAGAAGATCTTAAGGCCCGTGAACAACAATTGATTATTGATATATCTCAAGACCCCAAGAATTCAGCTCTTTATGAAACTCTGGGGGATCTATATATGAAGATGGAGAGTGTTTCGGATGCCAAAGAAGCATATGAAGCAGCCCTTGGTTTCAATCCAGACAATCTTGGGATTGCTAGAAAATATTCAGCATTATTGAAGAGAGAAGAAGTAACAAATTAGGCCAGCGTAGCTCAGTTGGTAGAGCAACTGTTTTGTAAACAGTAGGTCGTCGGTTCGAGCCCGACCGCTGGCTCCAGTGTGTAGTAGGCAGTCTATTGCCGGAGCGGTTTATCTCATTGTATAATATGTAGATGCCAGTCAAGTGGACTCAGATAGAAAAACTAAAAAACTTTAGAGAACTCAACCGTCTTTATGTTTTGGAAAACCGTACCATAGGAGAGATAAGTACAATACTTGGCGTTGGTCAGTCTACTGTCTATGACAGATTGTTGCGTCTTGGAATTACTCCTACTCCAAACAAAAAGGACAAGTTTCTTAATATAAAAAAATTAAGCATACCGAATTTTTCAGATGATTTGGCAGAGGTTATTGGAATTTTATTAGGAGACGGCAATGTGTCTGAAAGCCAGGTACGCATTACTTTTGGAGCAACAGAAATCAAGTATTTAAAATACGTCCAGAAGCTTTTTAAGGAAGTGTTCGGCATAAAGCCAAAAATGTTCAGAAGGAAGTCCAATCACCTTGACCTCTATGCAGGTTCTGTTGTTTTGATTAGATTTCTTATGGATATGGGCTTTGTAAGGAATAAAAAATTAGGACAAGTCGGCGTGCCATCTTGGATTCTAAAAGGAAGTAGTAGTGGTTATAAGGAGAGGTTTATTCGTGGATTTTTTGATACAGATGGTTCTATTTATCAGTTACAGCATGGGGGTTGGCAGATATCATTCTGTAATTCTTCTACAAATTTATTAAAAGATACAAGAAATATGTTAATAGAACTTGGGTATTCACCTTCAAAAATAAGTGGCATGAATTTGTATTTAACGCGAAAAAATGATTTAATAAAGTTCGAATGCAAGGTAGGACCTCGCCAAGACCATAAGGCAGGAAGACTTCGGGGGTGTTGCGGAGCAGTCAAACGCTCGAGACTGTAAATCTCGCGGCCGAACGGCCTTCGTAGGTGCAAATCCTACCGCCCCCACAGAGTAGTTTTTTAAAAATAAGTATGCCGTTGTAGCTCAGTTGGTAGAGCAACTCCATGGTAAAAACATTGCCCATCCTAGAGGAAACTCTATCGTGAATCCCGAATAACGGTTAAAGGCCCACAGGGTTCAGACCGTGGCGTTTTCAGAGAAGTTTCTAATGGTGCTTTAGCCAGTTAAGAATCTCTGTCGCCCGAACGACTGACAAGGGGAGCTAACGCCAATTCGGCTATGCTCAAGATACAGTCTAATCCTCATATATGCTTACTAAGTTAAATTGAGGTATTTTATGAAGGAGTAGGTCGTCGGTTCAATTCCGACCAACGGCTCAAGCAGGTAATAATTAAGCAGAAGATAAGCAAAAGGTTCAAGTACAATATAGTATAGTACTAAACATGTTGCGTACTTCAATATAAAAATGTCACAGGATAATTTATTCCGCCTGAAGTGTAGCATCTGCAAAAGTGCAAACTACTACACTGCCAAGAACAAGAAGATGGTGGAAAGGA
>JBBTYS010000005.1:0-3139 GCA_038078535.1 Patescibacteria group bacterium
GCCTAAATGAATGATACGAGTATAGCCACCATCTCTATCAGATAAATCTTTTGAAATTTCAGTAACTAATTTCTTGGCAGCTTTCTCGCCAACATAAGCCAGTAATTCACGGCGAGTATTTAAGCCCTCTCTTTTAGCCAAGGTAACCAATCTATCAAAAGCTCGAGAAAGAGACTTGGCCTTAGCTTCAGTAGTCTCAATTCGGCCATGGTCAATCAACGCTGTTGCAAGCGATTTGTAAAGCGCAGTACGAACCTTGCGATCTCGTCCAAATTTTCGTTGATTACCTCTTCGCATATATTATTTGGTTGATTTCTTTTCCTTCTTGGCTTTTGGTTCTTTCTTCTCTGAAGCTACTGGAACTTCTAATTCACTCACAACCTTAAAATGATCAATTAAGATCTCAGAAGCTTTCTTTAAAGCTGTTTCTGGATTGATTGAGCCGTCGGTCTCAATTTCCATCGTAACCTTGTTAAAGTCGATGCGCTGTCCAACACGAACATCTTCAACTCGGAAGTTAACAAGGGTAACTGGAGAGAAGATAGCATCAATAGCGATTACGCCAATAGCTAATTTTTCTTTTTGGCGTTGTTCAACTGGGACATAACCGATACCCTTCTCAACGTCTAATTCGACTGAGAATTCCATCTTTTTGTCTGTAAGAGTAGCGATGTGCTGATCAACATTAATAACTTCTACGTCAGCATTGGTTTTAATATCTGCAGCAGTTACTACACCTTCACCTTTCTTTTCAATGGTCAGTTTAACTGGGCCATCAGTGTGAAGAAGAAATTTAATCTTCTTGATATTGATGATGAGCTCAATGACGTCTTCCTGAACGCCAGAAATACTTGAGAATTCATGGTCAACGCCCTTGATTTTGATAGCTGTGATTGCAGCACCTTCAAGAGATGACAAAAGTACACGGCGAAGTGGGTTCGCAATAGTAGCTCCGTAACCTGGCATAAGAGGTCCGATTTCAAAAGTAGATCGGTTGCCGTCCTTTGCTATTACTTTGACTTGTTCTGGTATCTGTATCATTTGTTTTTATGGAATGCAGATTAATAATCTCCACATGCCACATATTAATTTACCGCGAATAGTATTCGATAATGGCTTGTAGGTCACTTGCGGCAATACCGCTTTCTTGAACTGTAACCATGCCTTTGACTGTGCCTGTAACTTTTTCTTTATCTACTAACAACCAACTTGGTGCCTCACTCTTTGGAAACCACTGGGGCACAAGATTCATAAAATAGGCTGATTTCTTGCTTCCTTCGCGCACAGAAATAACGTCTCCGATACGAACTTGTTGAGAAGCAATGCCTGCCTTACGACCATTAACTAAAATGTGGCCGTGATTGACTAACTGGCGAGCCTGATCGCGAGATTGGGCCAAGCCCATTCGGAAAGTAACGTTGTCGAGACGATGCTCGAGAGAATTGATAATAATAGAATACGGATCTCTATGAGAAACAATAGATTTCTTTACGTAAGATTTAAATTGCTTTTCAAGCATACGATAAATGTTGCGAACCTTCTGCTTGGTTTTAAGCTGGGTACCGAATTCAGAAAGCTTACGAACTGGCTTATGTCCGTGAATACCTGGTGGGTAAGGTTTCTTAGTAATGGCAGTCTTGCCAAGTTGAGAACGTAAACCCTTGATAGAGATTTTCTCACCAATTCTGCGTTCAATTCTTTCTTTGGGTCCAGTATAACGTGCCATGATTTTATATTATACGCGACGAGGTTTAGGTCGACGAACTCCATTATGAGCCGACGGAGTCGAATCCATGATTGAAGTTACGTTAAGTCCTGTGGCAGCTAATCCACGAATAGCTGACTCACGACCTGGCCCTATACCCTTAATAACAATTTTAATATTTGTAAGATTGTACTTCTTTGATTTTTCTAAGCAGTCTTTAGCAACCATGTTAGCAGCATAGGGCGTAGACTTTTTACTGCCCTTGAATCCAAGCAAACCTGAAGATGACCAAGCCACAACTCCACCAGCCGAATCAGCGATGGAAATTAAAGTGTTGTTATAAGAAACGTTGACGGTAGCAATACCATTAAGAACCTGCTTCTTTGAAGAACCTTTTTTAGGTGCTTCAACAACCGCTTCCTTCGGTTCGGTTACTGCATCAGCTTCCATTGTTACAACTTTAGTTTTTGCCATGTTGATTAAGTCTTTTCACCAGTTGCTTTGCGGCCTGAACCCATAGTCTTACGGATATTGCCACGAAGTGTGCGTGAATTTGTTTTGGAACGGCCGTGAATTGGCAAGCGTCGTGCATGTCTGTTGCCTCTCCAAGTACCAATTTCTTTTAATCTTTTGATGTTCTGACTAACTTCTTTGCGTAAATCTCCTTCTACGCGATAACTCTTTTCTAAAATCTTAGTAATTTTGTTAAGTTCGTCAGCGGTTAAGTCCTTGGCTTTCTTGTCTAAATCTATACCGGCTGAACGAAGCACAACTACGCTTGTGGTATCGCCAACGCCATAGACATAAGCCAGTGCGAACTGGATTTTCTTATTGTCTGGAATGTTGATACCTAGAATACGTGGCATAATAGTTCAGTAATTATCTTTTAACCTTGTCTTTGTTTATGCTTCGGGTTGGTGCAAATACAATAGATTCGTCTTTTGCGACGAACCAACTTGCAATTTATGCACATTTTTTTTACTGAAGCTCTTACTTTCATGCTGGAAATGGTCTCCTGTCGGCCGCTTTAGCGCCAACGAGGATTTCTCTATTTAATATCTGTAAACAATTCTACCCCGGGTTCCATCCGGAGAAAGTTCCACTGCCACTCGGTCGCCAATCATCACCTTAATATAATGGAGGCGCATCTTGCCGGCGAGGTAAACTAATACCTTACGACCGTCTTCCAGTTGGACCATAAATTTGGTATCTGGAAGCGCTTCGATTATTTGAGCGTTGATTTTTTCCTTTTGCTGTGTGGTCAATGGGGTGTCGAAGGGCGAAGGACCACCACGTAATAATTGTGGGACCGCCCTTTTACGGGTTAAAACCCGCTAAAACTAGTCTCGTGAAATAACTACTTAGTTCATTATTTCAGCCCTGATATGGTAACAAATTGTAGAGTTGAAGTCAACAGACCTAGTAGGACATTTC
>JBBTYS010000006.1:0-2257 GCA_038078535.1 Patescibacteria group bacterium
CTTACCCCCTGCCCTCTTTGCTCCTTTGTTTCCCGCCTCCATAATTCCCGGTCCGCCACCTGTGATAACGCCATAACCATCCTGAACCAATTCATAGGCAATTTCCTCTGCCATTTTATAATACGGATGTCCGGATTTCACACGCGCAGAACCAAAAATGGTGACGCAAGGTCCAATCTTAGCAAGCTTTTCAAAACCCTCAACAAACTCGCTCATCACTTTAAAAATCACCCACGAATCCGAGCTCTTAATTTCTGCCCAATCTTTCTCTTTAAATGCTTTGCGAATGCGGTGTTCTTCTTCTAGCTGCTGTGGAGTTAACTGAACTTCTTTCTTAGTTTTTGTGCTCATAGTCTTTAAAAAATTAATAATAAATCAAATCCACGCTTTGCGCGACTGATCGAACTATCAAAAATAAATAATAAAAGGGGGAAGTCTATTAACGGGTGCATCCCAAATTGTCGTAGTTATGCAGCGGCTTTAAAATCGGTTTTTGTCAATTCAATCACTTTGCTCCATTGACCATTCATATAGGTTACTCTTAGATTGAGCATATTTTGAGCCCCTCTCTTGCTCCATCGCTGACCAGAAAGCTTCATTCTTTTTTGGATCACTGATCGATGAGCCGATTCAATGGCTCCAGAACCAATAATGCCACAACCTATTTGACGATAGTGTTTGTAATCCATTCGCGCTTTATTGTTTTGGTAGTAGTCTATTAGGTTTTTAGCTTCTTTATCGTTGGGGGCTACTTGGCTGATATTGTTAATCACCTTATCTACTTTACTTTCCCATAAAAGAGACAACTGCAGATGGCTCCATTTCTTTCTGGTTTTTTCATCAGTAAAGAAACCTTGCGCAAAAGTATGCAGGTGTTCGCTGGCATGATAATAGTCAAGGATGGATACTGCATTGGGAAAACTATCTTCAATCCAGTTTTTGATCCACACCGCTCCGTCTGAAATGAAAGCCAGTTGCTTGCCCAGGGAACCATACGATTCAATGAGTTCATCCATCTGATTATTAAATTCCCGGGCACCTCCCAGGTGAGCCAAATATTGCGAATGACGTATAGAATCGGCTTTCCCATCGGTTCTAATACAATCTCCTGACTTAAAAATCCGTCCTAATTTTACTTCTCTCCACCCTTCTTCCCGAGTCAACAACATCGAACCATCAGTCTCCACATAAAGTAGTTCCTGATTTTTCACAGGTGGCATAGTTCTTTCTGTCATTGGAGTCTTTCCAAGTTCTTCTCCATAGGTGTCGGTGACCCGATGAGCTTGAGTATGACCTATTTCAACATTCAAAAATTGCTTAATCACTTCATTGCTCCTTTCATAGCAGTCCAACTGTCCGGCATAAATAATAAGTTCCTGCATCCGGGGACTAATTTGAAATCCGTTCTTGCCTTGACTAAATGGATTTTCATTGCTAATGCTTATGTAGCCCAGGGTCGTGAAGTTTTTTTTTACGCCTATCCTTTGGAACAGACCCCATGTTCTTTTCTAAAACCTCTCGCCCTAATTCCTGCCAGAGTTCCACAAATAGCTTCTCGTAATCATAAAAATTATCAAGCTTGTTTAGCGCTTGAAGGGCTTCATAGCGGGCTTCCGCTAAAGCTAAAAATTCCTTCTTATCCATAATCTTTTTGGGGTATATCCAAATTTAATCATTTGCGACAATCTGGGATGCACCCTTTGAGTTCGGTAATGAATTCGTTTTTAGTTTCTTTGCGGCCATGAAACCTTGTCATTTTTATATTTGCATTTAATGTTGTGCTTTTGATTTTATTTATTAGTCGCTCCTTTGAATCTTTGCTCAAAGACGATTTCATCACTAATTCGATCGAGTAGGCGCTTAGATCCATTATATAGGAAGTCCGGATTATGTGACTTACAAACGACAACCAGTTCTTGTGGATGGGGTGACGACACGCATAATCTAAACTATTTAAAACTCTAAGGTATACGTTGAAACCACTTCTTACTGATATAGGGAAATATGTTGCAGTTACGGAAATACATCCCGCTTGGAAAAATGCGTCAGCCAGCTTGTTTATATATCCATAGTTTGGATTTGTGTGGCAGGCGGACAAAAAGACAATGGGGGCAAATATTTTTTCCTCAATAATCATTGCGCCTGTTATTCTGTCATTGTTGTTAACTCGCAAATAACTAGAAAGAGTTTCTTGATCGAACTCTCCGTGAGCGTCAAAGATTAGAACAGTTGGCTGAAATTCATTTACCTTTTCAAT
>JBBTYS010000007.1:0-6211 GCA_038078535.1 Patescibacteria group bacterium
CTCTGGTCGTGACCCGGCACGGCCATCATGGCACCGGTACCATAATGCGCCAAGACATGATCTGCCACCCAGACTGAAACCTTTTCCTGATTGATTGGGTTAATAGCTTTAATCCCCTTCATTTCTACACCACTCTTTTCTTTGACATCAGACATGCGCTGAAGTTCTGATTTCTTTTTAGCTTCGGCTTGATAGGTCCGAATCTCGTCAGCGTTACTGGCTCGAGAGATTAATTTATCAACCAAGGGATGCTCTGGTGCCACCACCACATAAGTTGCCCCGAACATGGTATCGGCTCGTGTGGTAAAAATCTCAATTGAATCTTCTGTGCCTTCAACTTTAAACTCGGCAATTGTGCCTTCAGAACGCCCAATCCAATTTCTTTGATTAGTTTTAGCTGTCTCTTGCCAATCTAAGGTCAGTAATGAATCCACCAATGAATCAGCAAAGGAGGTAATCTTAAACATCCATTGAGCTAATTCTTTTTGTTCGACAACCGCTTTACAACGGTCACACTTACCGTCTATTACCTGTTCGTTAGCTAGAACTGTTTTATCATTCGGGCACCAATTAACCAAAGCTTTCTTGCGGTAAGCTAAGCCCTTCTCATATAATTTTAAAAATATCCATTGTGTCCATTTATAATACTCGGGGTCGATGGTACTAACTTCACGAGTCCAATCAAAGCGAGCACCAATCGTGCGCAACTGCTTCGACATATATTTAATATTCGACTCCGTCCACTTTCTAGGGTTCACTCCATTTTTAATCGCCGCATTTTCAGCTGGCAAACCAAAAGCATCAAATCCAATCGGATACATGACGTTGTAGCCGTTCATACTTAAATAGCGTCCATAAATATCTGGAATTGAATAAGCATACCAATGTCCGATATGCAGATTGCCTGACGGGTATGGGAATTCAATCAGAAGCATGAAATTATTCTTGCTTGCCCCGCTATGGCGTGGGCCTGAGCCAGAATCTTTCGTCTCATGCATCTTCTCCTCTTCCCAATACTTCTGCCACTTCTTCTCTATCTTTGAAGGATTGTACTTAGCCATATAGTAAAGCCATCATAGCCGAAATGAGATTTTTTATCAAAAGAAAAAGGCCCCCGTGTCCTGTCGCGAACAGGTCGTGGGGCTGGAGGTGTGAGATATTGGACTTCCGAAATCCATCTCACCCTGGGTGCGGACTTGCAGTCCGATCGGAGTAGCTTCCTAGTACCATCCTGCCTGTTGGGCAGAGACTGATACATCAGAAGAATAAGAGTGCCCAGTCCGCGGCACAAGTCGCCGCGCCCGGCCCGCCGTCAGGGGCCTGCGGCATGCGCGCCGCGGACTGGGTCACAAGGTAGAAGGATTAACCGGCTTCGCGCATCCTCGCCCGCCGCTGGCGCGCGGGGACCGAAACCCGTTCCTCCACCCTATACTCTAATTATACTCTCTTTTTGGACAAATGTCAACCCCGCCGTTGCAGGGCAGTAAAAGGCCTTATTTTAAGTCATTTTTGCAACATTTTGTAAATTGGGGTGTGAGCTTTATAGTTACGGACTAATTTTTAGAAAATCTACCCTGCAACGGCGGGGTTTTTAGATTTGGAAGAGTTCTTTACAATTTAGGGTTGTTTGTTCTATAACCTTTTCCAAAGTCTCACCTTTAAGTTCGGCAACCTTCTTTGCAACTTCAATGACATGAGCAGGTTCGTTCCGTTGACCACGATATGGCTCAGGCGTGAGATATGGAGCATCAGTTTCTAAGAGTATTTTATTGAGTGGTGCATACTTAACGACTTCGTGATATTGGCTAGCAAAGGTAATAATTCCGTTAAAGCCTAAATAAAGACCCACGTCTAAAAATTGCTTAGCCTCATCAATCGAAGCCGTACATGAATGCACCACTCCCCTGATTTCTGGGTATTGTTTTAGAATTTCAATCATATCGGGATAAGCCCTACCAGTACTACCTTTGTTGCTGTCCCGAGAATGCAAAACAACAGGAAAATGTTCTGATTTGGCAAGCTCAAGCTGTTTGATAAATTTTTCTTTCTGAGCCGGCTGGTCTTTTTCTTCAGTTCTAAAATAATCTAGGCCAATTTCACCAACTGCTACGACTTTTGGTTGTTTTAAAAGCTCTCGATACTTTTCAATATCAAATTCTTCTTTCAAATTATCATTTGGATGTAATCCAACAGTCGCCCACACACCTTCGTATTTTTGAGCCAGTTCAATTGCCTGTTTTGACGTATCTATATCTGTACCAATACAAATAAGGCTAGTGTTACTAGCTTGGGCTCGACGGATTACCTCTTCTCTGTCTGCGT
The DNA here is from genome assembly GCA_038078535.1 of Patescibacteria group bacterium. Classification (GTDB taxonomy): domain Bacteria; phylum Patescibacteriota; class Minisyncoccia; order 2-02-FULL-40-12; family GWA2-44-9; genus 2-01-FULL-41-21. The sequence goes on from JBBTYS010000007.1 coordinate 2,323, forward strand.
CGTATTGTGCTAATTGAGGGTGGCAGTGTGAATCAAAAATATTGGACATTTATTAGGTTAAAATGTTTAAATTGCTTAAGAGGGGTCCGTGGAAATTCTGGTCATTGTCCTACTTGGTTTGACTGCTAATGGTGGCATCGTCTATGTCGCCCACGGAATGAAAGTCATCAGCAACAGCCTGTCCAAGTTGGTGAAGTAAGCAGCAACCATGAAGCATGCCATAGTCGCTTTTGTGGTCGTAGGCACCTTTGCGACGTACTGTATCGTATTTCATCCCATCGATACTTTTCGTCACTTGAGTCAGCGATGATTCACAAAAGGCTCTTTCACAATCCTGACTGCCATCCAGAAGAAGGCGAAATCAATCCAGGAACTCTTCTGGGTCTGAGTCTCCTATTTTTTCTTGGGGTAGCTATCGTTGTTAACGAAGCCCTATCACTTTTCAAGGCGCGGAAATAAACCCGGGCCTTTTGCAATTTTAAAGACATAACCTTCGGGTATTTCTTTTGAATCTGGCAAGCCAAATATATTTTTAATCTTTAAGGCAGTGTCGGGCATGAAAGGCTGAAGTAACCAAGCAATATTATGAATTAATACTACCGACGGAATTATAATATTTAAGAATTCATCTCCCTCTTTTTTCCATGGCTGCATATCATTCATGTATATGTCAGAGAAAGCTCCCAAAAACCAGATGGATTTTAAAGCTTCGTGTAGTTTGAATCCACTAACCGCCAAATGATACTTCTGGCCAACCTCATTAATTGTGCAAGCAATACTAGTATTCATTAAATCTTCCCCATATTTGAACTCTCCGCCCAATTTAGTTTCTATCAATGTTGCGACTCTTTGAACTAAATTACCCAAAGCATTGGCTAAGTCCCCATTATATCTATCTTTAAGTTTTTCTTCAGAAAAATCTCCATCTTCATCAGACGGAATTTCACGCAATAAGAAATATCTAAGTACATCCACACCGTATTTTGCTACAACTTGAAACGGGTCAACTACATTACCTGTAGTCTTAGACATTTTTTCACCATTGGCATTTATGAAGCCATGCACGTAAATTGCTTTAGGTAGTTCTATGCCAGCCGAAAGAAGCATCGCTGGCCAAATCATAGCGTGAAAACGCAAGATATCTTTTCCGACGAGATGAACATTGGCAGGCCAGTATTTTTTAAACTCCTTACTATCATCGGCCCAACCAAGTGCTGAAATGTAATTCGTTAAAGCATCGGCCCAAACATAAATAGTTTGCGACGCATCATCTGGCACAGGAATACCCCAAGTCAAAGTCGAGGCCGGCCGAGAGAAACTCACATCTTCAGCATCATCTAATAGATTTAATAGTTCATTTTTCTTGGTATGAGGCAAAATCTCAAACTCCCCTGACTCAATCCTCTTTCTTATTTCAGATTTATAGTTAGTTAATTTAAAAAACCAATTCTGTTCTTTCACAACTTCAGGTTCTGTTTTATGGAGTGGGCAGAGACCATCAACTAATTCACTCTTTTTTATAAAAGCTTCATGGCCAACACAATACAACCCTTCGTAGTCTTTTTTATACAAATCTCCTTTAGCTACCAAGGCTCGCCAAATCTTTTCAACGGCTGGCCAATGCCTTTTTGAATCAGTAGTGCGAATAAAGTCGTTATTAGAAATATTAAGAACTTTTGTTAGTTCTTTGACCTTGGCAACCACATCGTCAACGAAAACTAATGGTTCCAAGTCTTTTTCCTTAGCAGCTTTGGCTACGCTTGAGCCATGTTCATCCGTACCGGTTAGAAACCAAGTGTCATCGCCCAGAGAACGATGGTATCTGGCTAAAACGTCAGCCTGAATTAACTCAAGAGCGTAGCCGATGTGCGGATAGCCGTTGGTATAGACAATTGAGGTTGTGATGTAAAATTTATTCTTCATATATAACTTGTTGGGCGCGCACTCTCGCTTCGCTATTGAGTGGCTCTTGACCGAACTGCTTTGTTGAATCCTCTGCTTGCTCCTTATCATACATTTGTATGACTCGTCGCAATGCTCGGATTCGCCTCGCATTCGGCCAAGCCAGCGGCGTTCTAATCTGACTCTATAATTTTCCTTTTTGGATAGGGTCCGACAACTACTACAAATTCACCCAATAAGTTCTTGTCCGTAAGCTTCATTAATATTTCTTCGGCCGTGCCTCGATAAATTGTTTCAAACTGCTTGGTTAATTCTCGACAGACCACCAGTGGTCGACCTAATGCTTTCAATTGCTCAATGGCTTTCGTAATTCGGTGCTTAGACTCATACATTACCACAGTATGGTCCAGACTCTCAATATTTTTAAAAAATGTCTGTCGACCCTTTTTGTGAGGCGGAAATCCTAAGAAAGTAAATTTATCAGTTGGGAAGCCACTAATTGAAAGCCCTGCAACACCAGCATTTGGACCTGGGATAGGACTAATTTTTAATTCGGGAATCTCTTTTAAAATTTCCTGAATTAAGAAATTGCCAGGGTCATTGATTCCGGGAGTGCCAGCATCTGACACCAGAGCAACATCTCTTTGGTTCTGAAGGAGTCGAATTACTTTATCAATCACTCCCCGATTTGAGTGTTGATGATAACTAAGTAATTCTTTTTTAATATTGTAATGCTCGAGTAGGGTGCGAGTTACACGAGTATCCTCGGCCAGTATTAAATCAACATTACTTAAAATCGTAACTGCACGAGTAGATATATCAGCCAAATTTCCTATTGGCGTAGCCACGATAAACAAGGTAGTCATTTATTTAATCTTATCGCTAATCTCTGAGTTATCCAAATTCAAGGCACAAGCGAGTACCGAACCGAGCCATAGTAAACTATGGTGAGGGAGGAACGGAGTTTGTAACGCAGAATTTGGACAAGAGCCGGCTTTGGGTCCAAAAGGACCTAGCCGTGCGGTTAGAGATTAGAGCGACGAGATTCCTTTTGACGAGCAACATCATCGAGGACCTCTACTAATATGGTGGAGATTGGTACGGCTAAAATCATACCGGGAATACCAGCAAGCTTACTGCCAACAAGCAAGGCAATAATTACAACCACTGGGTTAAGGCCAAGTCTTTTGCCCATGATATATGGCACTAAAATATGGTTTTCTAATTGCTGAATGACTATATATAGAATAACGACCCACAGACCAAGTGTTGGCGATTGAATGAAAGCCAAAATGACAGCTGGAATGGCTGCTACAACTGGTCCAACCATTGGCACAAGTTCCAAAACCATAACCAAGAGACTTAATAGTAAAGCAAACTTGATATGCATCAATGATAGGCCAATATAGACCATTAGGCCCACGATTAGGCCCAACAGTAATTGGGCCTGCAACCACTGGCCAACTTTAACCTCAGTTCTCTTCCACAAACTCACGACATAGCCTTCATACTTTTCAGGTACCACTGAGCCAAGAAATACTTCAATACCTTTTTTAGTTACTGCTAGATAAAAAGAAATAATAAGAATTGAAACGAATGAGAAGACGCCTCCAAATATGCTTACAATCAAACCGACAACAGATTGTGATGCTTGTTGAAGATATGAAGATAAACCTTCCAAAATGTTTTGTAGTTCACCCAAAAAATCTAAGTATTGAGGTGAGGACTGTTGGACGTTGTCTAATGAAGACGAAACTCTTTCAACAACAATTGGTAAAGAGCCAATTAATCGTCTAATATCGTCCGAGATGTATGGAATAACGAGAGATAGTATGAAGGCAGCAAGGCCAAGAATAATCAAGTACAAACCAAGTACCCCAAGCACCCTAGGAAACTTCCTAGCGTCGAGCCAATTAGCAAATGGCGAAATCCCTGAGGCAATCACAAGAGCAAAGAGAAATATAATTAAAACGTCTTTGAGAATATA
>JBBTYS010000007.1:6221-11516 GCA_038078535.1 Patescibacteria group bacterium
TATACAGAAATACAAAAAAGAGAATCAAAAGAATGGCTTTCAAAATAGAGCTAGTCGAAATATCTAGTTGTATGCGCTCATTTGCCATATCTATATATTTAATAACTTCCTAAATGGTTCGGCGTCCTTAAAAGGTCCGATAATGGCAAAGTTGGCTTTATTCGCTTGGAAAATTTCTTGAGCGACAGCAAGAACATCTTCTGCTGTAACTGCCTTTATTTTAGCGAGTTCTTCTTCAGGCGTCAAAACTTTATTCTCAAACAAAACGCTGTTGGCATAGTTATTTGCCACAACTCGAGAATTTTCTAACGCCATAACCATGCGACCCTCAACATGGTCTTTGGCTTCCTGAAGTTCTTCTGTTGTAACCCCTTCTTTTTTTATCTTAGCTATTTCTGCCATTGTAACTTCCAGAGCATCTAAAGCTTTGGCGTTATTTACGCCAGCACTCACAGCCATGTAACCCGAATCCGTTTCACTATTAGTGCCAGCATCTATATAATATGCCAATCCTCTTTTGTCCCTGACTTCCTGAAAGAGTCTTGAGCTCATGGATCCGCCGAGAACAGAAGCCAAAATAGCTTGAGCATATTTCTTTTCATCAAACATATTGTAAGAACGAAAGCCTAATACAAAATGAGATTGGTCAGTTTCTCTAAACGAGGTTACGGCCATTGGCTCAGCCTGAACTTCGGTAACTGGTAACTTAGAAACTTTGTCCGCCTTTCTAATATTAGAAAAATATTCTTCAACTTTACTTTTTATTGTCACTGGGTCGATATCACCGGAAACAGCGACAACTGTATTGGAGGCAATATAATGACTACTAAAATAATTAACAATTTTATCTCGAGTTAGAGATGAGACGGTTTCTTTGTCCCCTGCTATATCCCAGCCAGCCGGTTGATCGCCATACATTAAATGTTCAAAAATTTCACTGATATGTCTTTGGGGATCATCGTGATACATATTTATCTCTTCAATGATTACACCCTTCTCCATTTCAACTTCTTTGGCATCAATATTAGAGTTTAAAAAAATATCAAAAATCACATCGATAACTGTATCGATTTTTGACGACACTGCTCGTGCGTAGTAGCCAGTATATTCTTTGCCAGTAAAAGCATTGTACTCTGCGCCAATCCTGTCTAGCTCTTTAGAAATCTGGAGCTTTCCTGGTCGCTTGGTGGTACCTTTGAACATCATGTGCTCAAGAAAATGAGAGACACCATTGATATCTTTAGTCTCGTATTTTGAACCAGTCCCAACCATGACCATGACAGTGGCAGTCTTAGTCCCCTTCATTGAAATAGTTACAAGGCGTAAACCTGATTCGAGAGTTTGAAATTGATGTTCGTGAGTATCTGGCATAGTTGTTTTATATTAGCACACTCTTAACAATGTGTCGGCGGCTGGACTTGAACCAGCGACCTGAGGTTTATGATACCTCCGCTCTAACCAGCTGAGCTACGCCGACATATTTATCTGCTAAAACGACCTCAAGTTATGAGGTCGTTTTAGAGCATAACTACACTCCCTTGTTGCGGGGGTGAGATTCGAACTCACGACCTCCGGGTTCTGTTGTTACTCCGATTACTCGAAGGATCGGACTATACCATCATCCTAAAAGGATGCTCCCATTATAGTCTCTGAACGTCCCCAATCTTTTGGAGGAACTGGGTTTCGCTGCTGATTGCCCTTCGTATTTCACGAATTGGGTTTCCAGACAATTTAGAGAGTTTTTCCATACCGCATTGCTACGATAGGTCACAATTTCTTATGAGCCCGGCACGCTACCGCTGCGCTACCCCGCGATCTCTAGACCGAATAATAACCTTAAACACTTGGAAAATCAAGAGTTGATAAATTAAATAGCTCAAATAAACGAACCCGTGATATAATACTATTATACCATAACCAATGTCTAAATTTATCCAAAAAATTCAAGCTCAGAAATTACGCAGAAAAGGCTTTAGTATTAAAGATATTTCGAAAAAGCTATTAGTGTCTAAGAGCACAACAAGTGTTTGGTGTAGAGATATAAAACTATCCCCTACTCAAACCAGGGACTTAATTAAATTAAAAGATAAATATGTAACCATGGGGAGGCTTAAGGGAGCTAGAGTACAAAAAGAAAAGCGACTTAAGCGACTTGAGGTAGCTAAACAAGAAGCACAAAAATTAAAGAAACTATCTATTAATGAATTTTGGATAGCTGGACTGTCTTTATATCTAGCTGAGGGCTCTAAGACTATGGGCAGAGTTCAATTTACTAATACCAACCCCAAGATGATTAGGTTTATGCTTCGTTGGTTTAAAAAGTTTTATAATATTTCTAAGTCAGATATAAGATGTTCAGTTCTTATAAGCCAAGTCCACATAAAAAGAGATGGATTAATCAAAAGATACTGGCAGAAATACCTAAACATTAAGCCCGAAATATTTACAGACATTAGATACACAAAAACAAACCCTTCTAAAATATACTCAAATCACGACAACTATTTTGGAACATTTAGTTTTAGAGTTAACAAGAGTAGTAATATCTTATATAAAATAAACGCTCTAAATGAGAGATTGTTAAACTTGTAGCCGAATCTCACCCCCCCCCCCCCGCAACAACTGAAAATCAAAATGTCCCTATCAAGGGGCATTTTGTATTGATTTAATTTTCTATGTTTGATACCGTCACGCTACAGAATTGGGGAATTTTATGACACCTTTGTGGCGCATACATCCGAAACAACAGTACATTGAGATTGCAATACAAGAGGCCCTCAAAAATTTCAGGTCAGCAGGCGAGCATCCGATTGGTGCAGTCCTTGTGTCTGGTCGAGACATCGTGGCTCAAAGTGGCAACCGTTGCCACATCGACAACAACCCCATGGCACACGCTGAAGCAGTAGTAATGGAAATGGGCTGTCGACAATTAAACAGACGCTATCTTCAAGATTGCGCTTTGTACACGACCCACCAGCCATGTCCGATGTGTGCTTGGTCAATGATCACCGCTAAGCTCGATATGCTGATCTGGGGAACTAATAGCGAGGATGTAAAAAAGATTGTGAAACCTCCAGAGAGATTTCGAACTCAAGAATATGAACCGGATCATATATTTAACGGGGTTGATGGCGCTGACCACGGAATTCATTATTTTCCAGGAAGGTATGCCCAAGAGTGCGTCCACCTTCTTCAGCTCTGCTCTGACCAACAACCGCTGCCATTTCCAAATACCCAGAAACGGAAACACTGAAACGAAACAATAGGCCTCCGGCCCGCGATGGAGTCCGCTCCCCGCGGGCTTCATCATTTTTATTGACACTATGACTTAATTTTAATAACCTAGTCATTACATGTTACTAACCAAAAACATCCAAACTTGGTCAGGCTTTATTAGAAGTCTTTCACAACTCTTTCACCAAGGGCAGATTTAGTGCGTAGAATTAACTACGCACCTCAATCAATAAACCGCCCTTGGGCGGTTTATTTGTTTCTCAAGGAGGAATCATGGATACAGTATCTATCTCAAACCTAGTAGTCGAAGGCGTCCACGGAGTAACAGAAAAAGAGAAAAAGGGCCCACAAAGATTCAAGATAGACGTGGTCCTAAAGACTTCTCGAAAACAATATATCAGAGGTTCCATCGAGCACGCTCTCGATTACAGAGCCGTCAAAAAGATCATTGTGGAAGTGGTGAGGAACACAAGCTTCCCATTGATTGAAACTATTGCGCACACCATAGCCCTAAACATTTTAGAAAAAACTATTGCCTTATCGGCAACTGTAACTATTTCCAAGATTGATATCTGGGGCAATGGATACCCAAGCGTAAGTATCACAAAGGAAAAAGTCCCTTCTCATATTGATCTTCTTGATTTCGACATCGAAGAAACAGTCGAAAATATCTGTATCGACGGAGGTGCGTCAATACCAATAATTCCAGAATTTAGAAGAGTGGAGCTACTCGAGGAAGCATACTCGCACACATACAACCCTCAGCCCGAGGTGCTTAGCGGTGGACTAGTTAGAGAGCAGCTATCTTCAGTCACAGACTTTCCTGCCGATAGCCTCTTCCATCAACTCCGAAACGATTTCACAGAATTATTGATTAGAAAATTAGGAACCTTAACAACTAAAGATATTTTTTCAACACCACTAAGGCTAGATGAACTATCGCTCCAGAAATATGAAGCTGGTTCTATTGGGATTACGCCTCACAAAGATGGCAAATCGAGACTCAATCTAATTTGTGTCTTCATCCTCGCGGGCACTTCAGAATTTGCCATCTGCGAAGACCGAGGCGGGAATAATCCTAAATTTCTCAGCACCTCGCCGGGAAACGTAATTCTCTTGAGGGGGCCTGGATTCTTCCATAGCACCTTTCAACCCTTTCATTTTGTGCGAAACATCACTGAACAACGAATCGTATTTGGACTCAGACAAAATGGCCGAAATTAGGAGGTTGCCGTGAAACAAAATAAGAAGACAAAGAAACCTAAACCCAGAAACACAAAACAAAATCCGGCTAAATACGAAAAGCCAAAAAATACCTGTGGGGCGTGTGGAAATCCATCTTACAGAGATGGCTTATGTGAAGCTTGTTACAACACAACAAGAGGCGGTTATTATGGAGATGAAGATAATACATATTAACTGAGTCCGCATTTTCTTATCATTGCCCACGATGGAGCTCCATCGTGGGCTTCATCATTTTAAGTATCTTTACATAATAACATTTTCATGGTATTGTGTTCTTTCTCTTTGACAACCTCTGGAGGCCAGTTGGAGTTAGATAAATTTGGATGGAACCTCACCACCCTTAGCCTCTTCGGCACTCTATTTTTCTCAGCTCTCGGAGCTTGGGCGCTGTATAAGCAAAATCAGACAATCTGGAAAGCGAAGTCTGGCAAGTCAGTATCTGCGACTTATCTTTCATTTTTCTTCTCCTTCTACTTAGTGAGTTTTGCTTACGGTTCGGAGAAATATCTTCTCGCCCTAATGATTCACAGCGGCGGACGAGTACTTTCTCATATTCCAATCTTAATTGGGGTCTGGAAATTCAAAAAAATCAATCGGATTGAAAACGTCCTATCGCTAGTATTCATTGCCGGAGCAATTTCAACCTTTTTCCTCATTAATAAAGACTTCTCATTTTTAGTATACGCAATTGGAGCTATACTTGCCTATCTTGCCCAGCCCATAGAAATATTTGTAAAGAAGGATGCTGGCAAAGTTGATGTTAGAGTCCACTGGGCATATTTTGCGAGTGCATTTTTCTGGAGTATATACGGTTTC
>JBBTYS010000008.1:0-9643 GCA_038078535.1 Patescibacteria group bacterium
AATAGAGGCCAAGAGTTCTCTGCGCTCCTCCCGCTCAATGAGCCCGACTTCAAATCGAGCGACGAACTCGATGGGGTCAGCCGTGAAGTCATCGAACTGCTGACGAAACTGCTCGGCCTGAGATCGAGCAAAGATGTTGACCGCGAAGCGGTTGTCGGGGAGCTTCACGCCAATCTGGTCAGCGACCTCGGAGAGGAGGAGGACCAGCTCAACAGGGCTCAAATCATCAGGCATCATGAACGCGAGCACTCGCAACCAGCTCATCAATTCTTGCTGATCAGCGCGTCCCCTCTCGACGAGATGATTGCTGGCGACGAGGTCCGCCTTGAGCTTGTCGCTCTCGGCCACCAACGCCTTTGTGTCAACTTCGAGAGTCTGGTTGACCCTCAACAGAGCCTGCAACTCCTCTGTGGTCTTGGCCAGAGCGCCGAGGTTAAAGTCATGCGCCGTCTGGAGCTCGGCCTTCTGTCCCTCGAGCCGAGTCACGTCCCCCGCAAGCCCAGTAAGGTCGTCGGCGAGCTGAGTGCAACGTGTCTTGTAGGCATCCAACTCCGTTCGCAGAACCTCGGCGGCATCAACCACTTCTTGGTGGTCTCGCCTGAGCTGACGAGGCTTGGTGCCGTCGCCCAGACCTTTCTTGACCTTCTTCTTGCTCTTCTTGCCCGCCGTCATGTGAGCTGTCATGTCTCTCTCCTGAAAACTTTCGTTATCGAAACGATAAAAGACAATACCACCTAAAGGTGGTATTGTCAATAATATTTTTGGTGGAGATGGGCGGATTTGAACCGCCGTCCAAAGGTTAACTGCAACGACGTGTACTAGGATAGAACATTTGTTGTTTTGCGGACGCTTAAAAAATGAACAAAATAAACGCTCGCTAGCTCTTACAATTTTTCGGCAGAATTCGGAAGAGCAACGGTTCTGCTAAAGTTCGCTGATGACACTCCAGAATCCGCTAGCGAGCATCGCGGTGGAATGGCTTACCTAACTAGGTTAGGCGAAAGCGTAATTGGTATTTTGATTGCCAGTTACAAAGTTTGGTCGAATTATTTACGTGGTTAACAACCATCCACGCCTAGCGTCAGTTGTAGAAAGAACCAATGTCGAGGCCTTTCATCCCCATACCCTAATTATACACCTTTTTAGGTCAAAAGTCAAAAGACGTTTTAGGCCACTTTTTGAGTAAGTTCATGTGGTATTTCAATAGTAACTTCGACGTCCTCATCCCCCGTCGCAGTCTTGAAATATAGCTCAGTCGCACAGAGCATGATGAAATGATTTGGTAATTCTTCAGTAGCGCCGTACTTAACATCACCCACGATTGGGTGGCCAATCGCTGAGAGTTGAGCGCGAATTTGATGAAACCTTCCTGTCTCAAGCCAAATCTTAAGTAATGAATATTTTTCATTTGATTTAACAATCTCGTAGTGCAGAATCGCTTCTTCGCCTTCTGTGCCGACCATAGATTTTTTCTTGTCATGATCTTTCCAAAGAGTGTGTTGTAAAGTTGCGCTCTCTTGTTCGGGTTTGCCTATCACAACAGCATGATAAATCTTTTTTATCGTTCTCTCTCGAAACTGTTCAGACAATCTCCCAGCACCTTTGGAAGTTTTAGCCAGTAGAACAATGCCTGATACTGGCCTATCAAGGCGATGTAGAATTCCTAAAAAAACTTCACCCGGCTTATTGTCTCGCTTTTTAATGAACTCTTTAACCTGCCAATAAACTGTGTTGTCATCATGAAATTCTGTTTTACCTTTTTGCACCAAAACGCCGGCTGGTTTATAGACAGCGATTAAATGATTATCTTCGTAGAGAACTTTGATTTCCAATTTATTGAGAGCTATCGGCTGAAGGTCCGTATATGGATGGAACTTTTCCGCCCATAGGTCTTAAGTAGGTTGAGAGTTGTCCGCGGTGATGGATCAGGTCAAACAAAAAGCCCCAAGCCATGTTTCCTTTTTTGTCTTTCCATTCACCAAATGAACCTTTCATTAATGCGTCTGCTTTCTCCCAATCTTTCTCAGAGACTTTTTTAACTGCCTTTTTAACTTCGTTAAATCCTTTTTCAAAATCTTTTACTGCCTTAGTTAAAGTTTTAACTGGCTTTGGCTCCGCACTTGATTTACCAAAGTCCACGACACCTTTGCTGATTATTTTAGCGAGCATCAGGGATTCGTCCGCCATAAGCGAAACAAGGCCTTGTCCGGTTCGAGACCGAGGGTGTGGTTTATGACCCCACTTTTTCTGATTAACAGCTTTGAGTACTCGTATGAATATTGCCTGTTCACCTTCGACTGTCTTTAGAAATAGTTCTTTGCTGGTCATGATGGTTTAGTTATTTTTCTTTATCCTATTTCTTTTGATATGTAATTGCAAGAAATTAATAACCGGAGGGCGCTTACGCGCGTCTCCGGCTCTTCGGACTTTAGTCCGGCTCTAGTCATCTGGGTTGCTCGGTGGTTCTTCGAACCGATAAGCACCCTGATTCTCCGGCGTCTGGGGACCAAAGGCGTCGCCTGGCACAACCTGGGGCCGATGCTGGTGAACCGGTTCCATCTCTTCGTCCATCGCAAGGATCGTACGGCCACGATTTGCGTTTTCGACGGCTTCGTCGGCGTTGCCGCCGAGACCCATCGCAACAGCCAACTCGTCATCGTTCATCACATCCAGCACAGCATCAGGTGTCGACGGCGAATCCGCATCTACCATCAAACCGGAGATTGAATCAAGTTCTCCGGTGCAATCGAAGTCGATGTGTTCAGGCCTGATGACTGACGAGATGTCAGACTTGGGCGAAGTTTCGGCCTCGGAGGCTTTTTGAGCCAGAGCATCATGATTCCTGCCCATTCCAGAGAATGGCGGTTTAGCCAACGACAAGGTCTGCACACCGGCGCCAATCATCTGACGCTTCTTTTTTGGCTTCTTGGTTGTGGGTTTGAGTTGAGCGCCCTTACGCCGCGCCCGAACCCCTGACTTCTTGCCCTTGCGGTTTTTCTTGACCTTTTCCCGAATCGTTCCTGCTGGCTTCTTGGCCATAGGCACTTGGGCCCCCTCGCCCTTCAAATCGTTATAATATTATACTTTTCATATGTCTGTATGTCAATGCATGAAAAATTCATTCGCTTTCAATATAATAATCTGTTAGCCTTTAGTTATGAATGAGTTTACCTCTAAAAAATTAGGCGAAGTTTTGGCCTTTGCGATTGTCGGTAAAGAAATATTTGAAAAAGGCAAAGAAGCCTTAGTTCAAGTCTTTGAATCAGATGGCGTTGTGAAGATTATTGAAGAAATCGAAAAACACATTGCCACCCTCACTGGCTTAGCTACTACTTTGAATATCTCTGAAATTGCTATTCCCAAATCAGAAAAGACCTCGGCCAAGCTTCGTGAGATGCTTGAGCTCTACGTCAGTGACCAGTGGCACAATCCTATCGAATTACTTGAATGGTTAGGCTTCTTTGAAGGCGCCGCCATTGTGCACTGGAAACTTGTTGAGGGTGCGAGCAAAGCCATTAATGATGCGGCATTAATAGAGCTCTCAAGAATTGGTCTTGAATTCCACCAAAACCTTTTAGACGACGTTTCTACCAAAATTCAGGCTGTCGGGGCAACCAAATCAACTACATAAACCTAACATCAGCCAGCTATATTGCGCTTTTTAAACGAACATGGTACAATAACTGCTGATTGAAATCCTAACCGTTGGTAAAACATTTACGCATCAACAATCAAATTCGTGCCCTACAGGTTCAAGTAATTGACCCTGATGGTAAGCAGCTTGGCACTCTTAGCATCCAAGATGCTCTGAGCAAAGCCCATGAATACGAATTAGATCTCGTTGAAGTCGGACCCAACGTCGTCCCACCGATCACCAAGATCATGGACTACGGCAAATATGTTTATCAAAAGGAGCGTCAGGAAAAGAAATCAGGTGGCACTAAAAAGACTCGTCAGGACCAAAAAACGGTTCGTGTCGGATTCAAAACTGGTGCTCACGATCTAGAATTCAAAGCTAAAAAAGTTCTAGAGTTTCTTGCCGAAGATTGCATTGTTAAAGTCGAACTCACCTTGCGTGGCCGAGAAAAAGCTCTCGCACCAATGGGTAAGCAGAAACTCGAGCAATTCCTAACTTACATTACTGTCCCCTATACAGTTCAGGAAGCAATTAAGCGTGGTCCTTACGGCTGGACGACCATGATTAAGAAAGAAAAATAATTTAAATAATAGACATGGCAAATTCAGGCAAAACAAACAGATCCCTCTTAAAGAGAATAAAGATTACTGGCACAGGCAAGATTATGAAGCGACACCCTGGTCAGAATCATTTTAATGCAAAGGATTCAGGTAATGGTACCCGAGGCAAACATGGTTCTAAACAAGCGCCACACGAATTAATTGATAAAGTTAAGGCTTTAATATTTAACTAACATGCCAAGAGTCAAACGAGGCGTCCGCGCCACAAAAAGACGTAAGCGATTACTCCAACATACCAAGGGGTTCTTGTGGACACGCAAATCTAAATATAGACAAGCCAAAGAAGCTTTGCTTCACGCTTGGAGTTTCCAGTTTGCCGACCGCAAAAAGAAGAAGCGCACTATGCGCCAGCTTTGGACCATCAAGATCAATGCTGCGACTCGTGAACATGGTGTCTCTTACTCTAAGTTCATCAACCAGTTATTGAAAGCCGAAGTTCAGGTAGATCGTAAGATTCTCGCTGACCTCGCTGAGCACGAACCGAAAGTGTTCGAACACATCTTCAAATCAGTTCAGTAGGCTCAAAACAAAAGACCTCCCGATTCTCGGAGAAGTTTCTAACGGTGCTTTAGCCCGTTAAGAATCTCTGTCGGGAGGACTTTTGTTTTGCTAACTATTCTCCCTTAACTTCTTTGGCTGAGTTGTCACCTTCACTAACACCTGAAGCGTCTTTGCAGTTTTTAACTGAAGCCTTGTATTGAGACCAAGCATTGTTCTTTGCAGTCTTCCATGTCCTAGAAGATTCTTTCGTAGACTTAGCGAATTGATTCCAAGCATCATTAACGCCTTTTCTTATTTCAGTAGTACTGGTCTTGGTATATGCTGTCGCCAAAGCTCGAGCACGAGCACTATAGGCTGTCTGCACGGCTGAGCCCTGCACTCCCACCGCCGCAACTAAAGTTCCTTCACGAACTGCTACCGCAGAAGCTACACAAGCCACATTCGCTGGAGATGGCACTCTGCCTGGAGCTTTCGTTGCCTTACTCTCCGCAGCCATCGCTGACATTCCAACAACTAACACACTCACCACCAACACTCCCCCGAGAACATATTTCATATTCATGTTTTTGTTTTAGTTACTTCGATAGATACATTATATAACACTAATAAATGACCGTCTATAAACAATTGCAAAATTCGGTTGCTATTTCTCAAATTTCATGGCAAAATAACTCTGCAATCTATAAACATTTGGCCCTATCGTCTATCGGTTAGGACGCCCGGTTTTCAACCAGGTAAGGCGGGTTCGACTCCCGCTAGGGCTGCTGTCAGAGTTTTCCTTGAATTCTAAAATCACCTTGATTTATAAGGCTAAGTTCTACCCAACGGTCCTGTTCGTCAGAACCCTAATGAACTTTTAGTTCGAACCAATCAGGTTCCCGAGTTCAGGTTTTCTCTTAAGACTATTTCAACAAAAAGTGAGTTGATAGAAGGGTAAACGTGACCATGAGGAAACAACTTGCCCTAAATAATCCAATAGGAGCATGGACGATTTATTCGATCAAATAGCTAAGGATTTGCCCAACTTTCCTCACGAAGTCATTCGTGATTGGTTGTTGCCTTATGCGAAAACAGATGGATGGCCACCGACATCAGAAAGGTGGGCCTACTTATTACCCATGGCAATAAATGATTTAGATGATTTGAAATTACTTAAATGGTCATTGGTCAAGTTAGATTTAGCTCAGACACAATATTCACGTGGAACTCTAAGCGCATTTAATGGCATGTATAAGGCCCATGTTCTTAGAGAGAATAATGCATACTCGGCCCAGAACATGGGGGGACGAAGGCTTATTAATCCCCTAAAATACATTCTTGAGAAGGGAGATTTTCCAAAACCGATTGTGATTCTTGTTGAAAATGGTGAACATTTTATTCTTGATGGAAATCACCGTTTCTTGGCTTGGCATTGTGCTGGAAATATTTTGAACCTTATCAAGCAGACAGGTGACTCTAGGCCATTAGAAGCTTTAGGAATTCAGCAAGCATTGCCTTGGAGACCGATTCAAAGTGTGTGGTTAGCTGAGTAGGCCTGGTTCGAACTAGAGAAAAAGAGTCAGGGCCAAGAGGGATAACTAATCTGTTTATAAGCCCCGTTGTTGTGGGCGTGCTTGGATGTTACGATTTTACTGAGGGGATCATATACATGACTCCACAGGTTACGACTTACACCGAATGGTGCAAAGCACATGGTTGCGACCATGCACACTGTCCAAACGAGTGCGAGCATCCTCAGCCTTTTGTAATCGACGGGGAGAGACTTGTTTGCGGGCGCTGTGCCATTCTCGACGGCGAGTTGGTCGAGATGATACCGTGCACGCCAGAGGTGTGCTCCTGATGTTTACGGGAGTTATCTATATGGTTCCCTTTATTTAATTCAGAAGAAGCGGTTCGAAGTCGATGAAAGTAACTAGACCCTGATGTGATGTTCGAATCTTTCTTTGGCACCTTAGAATCAACCTTCAACTGAAACCTAACTTCCTTAGTAAGCTCAAGAAACATAGAAATCTCAGAAATAATTTCTTGTTTCTGGTTCAAACTCAATGGCGGGAGGGCTGCGGTTATGAAAGACTTATTAAAACAAGCCATAGAATTATCTAAAGAATCTGTTGCGGCTGGTGGCTATCCTGCCGGAGCTTTGGTTGTTCGTAACGGGGAAATCATTGCAAGGGGTCTTAGTGATGGCCAACAGCTATGTGATGCCACTAGTCATGCAGAAATTTCAGCAATTCGTGAGGCCTCAAAAAAACTTAACAAACGTGATTTAACTGACGTCGTCCTTTACACATCATTAGAGCCTTGTGTTATGTGTTTTACTGCATCATTTTGGGCTCATGTTCCCAAGATTGTGTTTGCATGCAGCAGGAAAGCTGTTTCACCAAAATACTATGAAGGTGAACATGACATATCTGAATTAAATAAATCCAGTATAAGACAAATCGAGTTAGTACATTTTAAAGAACTTGAGAATGAAGCACTTAAAGTTATTACTAATTGGGAGGAAACTCAACTTAAATAGTAAGTAGCCCCATAGATTAATGGAATGTTAGAGAAAGTCGTGATGTATATTGCAGCGTCAGTTCTGCGTTCAAATACAGTTCTAACTTCCTCTACTACGGCCTGCAAACTAATTATCTCAAATGATTGTCTTAGGCATCGAAACCTCCTGCGATGAAACCGCAGTATCTATAATAGAAGTTAAAAGCCCAACCGAAATTAAGGTTCGGGGCAATGTCGTTTCTTCTCAAGTAAAACTCCACGCCGAGTTTGGTGGCGTCGTCCCCAATCTCGCAGCTCGCGAACACGTTAAAAATATAAACGCGGTCTTTGAATCTGCACTTTCAACCGCAGGCATCAGGGATTTTAAAAAAGAAATTGATTTAATTGCGGTGACTCACGGCCCTGGCTTAGGACCAGCACTACTAGTTGGCATAACTTTTGCTAAGACTTTAGCCATGACTCATGAGAAACCCTTAATTGGAGCCAGCCACATGAAGGGGCACATCTTTTCAAATTGGTTAAATGAAGACTTCATGGAGCCTCAATTTCCAATTATGAATTTGTTGGTCTCAGGCGGACACACCGAATTAATCTTAATGTCCAATTATGAAGACTTCAAATTGATTGGTGAAACTATGGATGACGCTGTCGGTGAAGCCTTTGATAAAGTCGCTCGGCTTTTAGGCCTTGGTTACCCTGGCGGACCAGAAATATCTCGACTTGCTGAAAAAGGTGACGCAAAACACTTTCCCCTACCTCGACCCATGCTTCATTCGAAAGATTTTAATTTTAGTTTCTCGGGATTAAAAACTGCAGTTCTCTACTTGCTTCGTGATTTGAAAGAACAGAATGTTGAAATCGACGAACAAACCAAATCAGATATCTCAGCATCCTTCCAAGAAGCCTGCGTGGATGTCTTAGTGCAAAAAACAATTCAGGCTAGCATAAAACATAAGGCTTCAGCTATTTTGTTGTCAGGTGGAGTCTCTGCCAATACATTACTTAGGGCGAGCCTTAAAGAGTCGGCTGAAAAAGCCGGAATTAATTTCTCCTGCCCGCCCATGAAATACACCACCGACAATGCTGTGATGATAGCTTTGGCAGGATATTTCGCAAGCTTAGACAAGAACCAAAACACCAATTGGGAAATGGTTGATATGGACGCCAATCTTTCCTTCTGATATATTAATAAAAAGCATTGAAGCTGTGTCACAGCTGAGCTAGAGAAAGAACGCCTTACGGCAAGTAGAATCTCTCGGGCAAGCCCGTTATAGCTGTAATAAGATCCGGCTTTGCCGAGATAAAGTAAGGTGGTACCGCGATTGATCGCCCTTACAACGTAATCATTTTATGGTTGCTTTGTAAGGGCGATTTTAAATTAAAAACATGGAAGAACTACCAAAAGCCTACGACGCTTCTAAAGTAGAGGCTGATATATATAAACGCTGGGAAGACAGCGGATTTTTTAATCCTGATAATTTACCTGGTGATAGAACTGAAACCTTCACCGTTTCTCTCCCACCACCAAACGCCACAGGAACACTTCATTTGGGGCATGCTTTAGAATACTCTCTCCAAGATGCGGTTGTTCGTTATCAAAGAATGATTGGCAAAAAAGTTCTTTGGGTTCCAGGCACAGATCACGCCGCCATTGCGACTAATACTAAGGTTGAAAAAATATTAATCAAAGAGGAAGGGAAAAATCGTCATGATATCGGTCGTGAAGCTTTTGTAAAAAAAGTCGAGGATTTTGTCGCAAATAGTCGTAGCACAATGCAAAGACAAATCCGAAAGATTGGAGCATCACTTGATTGGAGTCGCGAAGCTTTTACTTTTGACGAACCAAGAAATCTCGGCGTGCGCACAGCTTTTAAGCGAATGTATGATGCGGGTTTAATTTATAGAGGCTATAGAGTTATTAATTGGGACCCAAAAGGTCAAACTTCTGTTTCTGATGATGAGGTAGAACACCGGCCCGAAAAAGGATTTCTTTATACATTTAAATATTCTGCGGACTTCCCTATTTCAATTGCGACCACCAGACCAGAAACAAAAGTTGGCGATACTGCTGTAGCTGTAAATCCAGAAGATGCTAGGTATAAAGAATTCGTTGGTAAAGAATATGAAGTTGAATTTGCGGGCAATAAACTAAAAATAAAAATTGTTGCCGATAAAGACATTGATGCTGAATTTGGCACTGGTGCAGTTGGTATTACTCCCGCTCACAGCATTATAGATGCGGAAATTGCCCAAAGACACAATCTACCAATGGTTCAGGTTATTAATGAGTATGCCAAGATGACAGAACAAGCAGGGCCATTAGTAGCAGGACAAAAAGTTAAAGAAGCACGAGAGAATGTTGTTCAATGGCTCAAAAATAATA
>JBBTYS010000009.1:0-3587 GCA_038078535.1 Patescibacteria group bacterium
TCTTGGAAGATCGTACCAATTTTACGCCGTAGTAACGGCACTTCGTTTTGAGAAAGTTGAGAAATATCTACCCCATCAATTAATATCTCCCCGTGATCTGGCCTCAACTCACGAGTCATTAATTTCATGAGGGTTGATTTGCCAGCACCTGAAGGACCAACCAGAGAAACAAATTCTCCGTCTTTAATTTCTAAATTGACGTTATTTAACGCCATGAAATCGTCTTCGTAAATTGTAGAGATGCCTTTAAGTTCGATCATTATGACAATTCTTTTTCAGCTTCAATAAATTTATCTAACTCACCATCTAAAATTTTATCTGGCTGTGAAGACTTTACGCCCGTTCGATGATCTTTAACCATTTGATAGGGATTTAATACATAAGACCTAATCTGACTGCCCCACTCAATTGCAACTTGGGGTTTCAACTGCGAGAGTTCTTGAGCTTTTTCAGCTTCCATTTTTTGAGCCAAGCGTGAGACTAAAACCTGCATCGCTTTTTCTTTATTTTGGGCTTGCGAGCGCTCTGATTGAACGGCCACGGCAATTCCGGTTGGGACGTGCGTGATTCGCACTGCGGTTTCAAGTTTATTGACGTTTTGGCCACCCGGACCTGACGAACGATAGGTATCGACTCTCAAATCATTAGGATTGATTTGGAATTGACGAGTAACTATCTCGGGCATGATTTCAATCAGCGCAAATGATGTATGTCTTAAATCTCTAGAAGAATATGGCGAGATGCGAACCAATCTGTGTACGCCATGTTCACCTTTTAGGATCTTGTAGCAATCAGCGCCTGTTATTTCGCAAGAAGCATTTTTGGTACCATCTTGTTCCCCAAAGGATTGACTAAGCACCACAAACTTCCAGCCTTGCTTGGCTGAAAACTTTTGATACATCTTAAGCAACATCGACGCCCAGTCTTGAGCATCTACGCCACCGGCCCCTGAATGGATATATAAAAGAGCCTTATTGTGCTCGTATTCCAACACTTTTTAAGTATATCTCTTTAGGGGGTTTTTTCAACCGTATTATCCCCTAATTTGTCATTGAGATTCTTGCTTATATATTCACCAAAAATAGCAACCTCATTCTTTAAAAATTCAGGACTATGGTCACCCCAATGAATATTTTGAACTTGGGTATCAGAAAAGAGATGTCGGAACATTTGAACGTGCGAATTATAATAAGTTTTTAAGATATAACTTTTCCTAAGATTCACGTAGCCACCAGACATGTCATCCAACCACCTTATGACGGCGTCCTGCCCACCACTAACTTGAGGTGAGAAAACTTGACCCCATCGACCGTCAATTTTTATTATATCAAGCGTGGCTGGACCTTCCTGCTCCGCCCTCTCAACGTCACTCCTGTCTTTATTATTCTCACGCAGTATCTTTTCTGCAGTTTGAAGATGATACTCGGAGGAATGAGCCCGGCCACAAAATTCACAAATAGTATTTTGTATTTTTTCTGACATATTGGAGCCACCTCCCAGAATCGAACTGGGGACCTTCACTTTACGAAAGTGCTGCTCTACCAACTGAGCTAAGGTGGCAATCTGCCCTGTATTCTAACAGATTTTGTTTGAGAGTAAATTAAAATGCTTGGCGCAGTTGATAAAATATCGCAATAAGAATAGCGACAACAAAATACACCGCCGAAAAAATATTAATCACCTTGTCAGAAACATGAACATGAAACACTTTTTCCAAATAATGAGACATGAAAGTCCCATGATATTTCTCTTCGCCCCTCAGGGCGTTTTCAATTTTAGTTAAAACACATGCCCGATAAGGAATTTGTGAAATTAGAACCGCGCCGATGAAAAACAAGATTTCCTTGTGAGAACGAGGATAAATTAAAGCAATCGGTAAACACGCAAAAATTGCCGTCGCAAACAACACATGAATAATAACCACAAATTGTACTGCAAATTTTCTCATGGAGCGGAATACGGGAGTCGGACCCGTCTCTCAACCTTGGGAAGGTCGCGTATTACCGATATACTAATTCCGCTTTAATATCCGAAAAGATAATACCACCATTTCTTCCAGTTTGGCATATCCGAAAGACTATTCTTAAATTCTTCAGCTTGTGGAGTTACTTTTGTGCTAGTGTCTTTATAAATAAAAGCTACACGTTCGTCTGGCAATTTATAATTCAGCTTTAGACGGGCCTGACGCTCAAGATAAGCATCACTTGAAAAATACGCCGACGAACTCGCCAAAAACTGATTGGCACGCTCAAGGTCAGCTATACGAACTTCGAAATCTTTTATTTGAGATGTCGCCTCACTACGATCATTTTTTATTTGCCAAACACTACGCCAAAGCAAGACCGCGAAAAGTATGAGACCAACCGAAAATATTTTTCTTTGAAAAAGTGACATGGAAATTATCTCTAAATTTTGCTATTATCAAATAATGCTTACAAACAAACGAACTCTCCGCATATTTTGGGCCGTCATCGCCATCTTTGTCATGATTGGCATGATTGGTATGCTCTTCGCCCCTCTATTCTAAGTTATTTTTAGTTAAAAAGAAAAAGGCCTCGGTGCAGGAGGTGCTTCACGCACATGCGTGAGGCCTTCTCCTGCCGAGGCCGTATGTCTACGCCATCAGCTTCTCGAGCGCCCTGGCCCAGTCCTTGGCCCAGACGACTCCTTGGTGACTGCCGTCGGCCATTTCGGTGTACTTCGCTTTCCCTTCGTCTGAATTCAGAAAGTCTTCCGATACCCGCTTGAGAGCCCTGACGTCGAATCGGGTGGTGACATTGTCGTTGTCACACATCAGCCGAACATCGCCGATCGAGAACCCCTTGAGGTGATCGAAGGCCGCGGACGCTGGATGGTTGTGGTGGTTCATGTCCGTGATGATGGCCACGCGCTTGATGCCGGCGGCCAAGGCGCGGATGGCAATCACCGTCCCCAGAGGCATTTCTTGCCCCACGAACCGGTATCCCTCGCGGCCCTGTTGATTATTGGACGCCGGCACGAGGAGGTCGGTAAGGACCACGTCGAAGTCGGGATACGTAGTGGCGTCAGCAGTCGCCTTGCGATCAGCATCCCAGTAGGCTTCCCTCTTCTCCTCCGGGAGGTCCCACGGGCTCTCGACGCCGAACTGGGCCTTCATCGCCTGCTTGACACGCTCACGATCAACGACCAGACGCAGAGCCTTTTCGGCCTCGTCGTACGTCTCAACAACCGTAAGCTCGTGTCCCTCGAGCAGAGCGATGGCGGACCTACGGTGATCCGCACTGTCATCAAACACTAAGATTTTCATAATCTCTCCCAAAATGATGGCGCCGACCTATTCGGCAACCAACAAAACTGCATGTCTTAGGTTGTAAAAGTAACTCAACCCTATACTCTAATTATACTCCTTTTTAGCTAAAATGTCAAGTACGAATATTGGCCCAAATTAAGCGAAATTTTGAGTATTTTCAGCATTTGAGAGACGCCATCTTCTCAAACTCCTGAGCGAGCAAAATTAAATCCCTAGCGAGAAGTCGCACAGGTCTGGATGCTTGCAGACAGACGAACCCCCGAAGCTTGGTGCTTGGTGAGGGGGCGAGCGTCTAGAT
>JBBTYS010000010.1:0-2745 GCA_038078535.1 Patescibacteria group bacterium
TCCAGAAACAGAGATGGAATATAGAAGCTCATTACTCGAAGAGTTGGAAGAACTCAATCCAGAGATAAAGTAATAGCGCCGATGTTTCGGCGCCATGGTCTCTAGTTGGGAGACAGGATTTCCATCCTATCAAATTCCTGAAAACGCCGGGATTGTTTAAAGAACTCCCTGTCTTTTTCGTCGCATAACTGGGACATTATGTCTTCTGGGACACCTTGTTGTGTGCAGTATTTACGAAGTGAGAATATACGGATATGGACTTTCCAGATAGGCCCTATATATAATTTGCCGAGATTTTCTTTTGGGGCTTGATTGCCATTTCGATTCTCGGATAAATCGCTAAGAAGTTTTGAGGTGAGATTCCGTCTCTCCTCAAGGAATTTTCTTAATCTTCTCTTTAGAAAGAACAGTTCTACTCTGCTTAGACTTCTCTGCACGGGGGTTACAGTACTACAAAACATCATATTAAATCTAGGCTATCTAATTGAAGATTAGATGAATTTGTTGTAGAATCACTCAAATAAGCAGTATTTGCCGGATCTTCTAATGGTAGGAATGCGGACTCTGAATCCGTCAATCTAGGTTCGAATCCTAGTCCGGCAGCACGTTTAGGACTCTATATTTTTCGTTCTTTGACAAAATTGTAAATTTTAGTACAATATGTATTCTTATGGCCACTCATGAACTCAGACAATACGTACAAGCTGCTCGTAACGTTGGGCTTTCTGATGCTCAAATTATCGAGCACCTAGAACAATTTGGCTGGACTCCTACTTTGGTAGAAGCTGGTTTTAATGCGCTTATTGAGCCGTCGCTTACGTCAATGGTTATTGACGCTCGTGCTATCGTGAAAACCTATGAAGGTTCCACCAATGCACTTCGAGGGGTCTCACTCTCAATTGAAAAAGGAACCAGTGTCGCCATCATTGGTAAATCTGGTAGTGGCAAATCTACCTTGATGCACATCATTGCAACTTTAGACCGCCCAACATCGGGAGAGCTTTTCATTGATGGCACGGCTACTTCACACCTATCTCAATCAGAAATAGATGCACTTCGAAATAAAAAATTTGGATTTGTATTCCAGCAATTCTTTTTAAACGGCCGTGATACCTGTTTGGATAATGTTACTTTGCCCTTGGCAATTATGGGAATCTCAAGGAAGGAGCGAACAGAGCGAGGCATGGATATGCTTAGGACCCTTGGCATGGAAGAGAAGGCCCAGCAGAAAGCCAACAATCTCTCTGGTGGACAGAAACAGCGTTTGTGCATCGGCCGAGCACTCATTAGTCATCCAGAAGTTATCTTTGCTGATGAACCAACAGGCAACCTTGATACGGAAAACAGTGCCAATATCATGAAGATTCTTTTGGACCTTCAGAAGGAGCGGGGCATTACGCTTATTTTAGTAACGCACGACCCTGACTTGGCCAAGCTTTGCGATAGAACAATTACTATTAAAGATGGCCTCATTTTATAACTATGAAATTTTCGGATAAATTTAAAATCTCTCAGCGTAACCTATTTCGTGCAAAGCTCCGCACATTTTTAACTATTGGTGCCGTATTCATTGGCATCTTTGCGATTTCGATTACTAACGGCTTAGGAAGCGGAATTCGTGCGTATGTTGATCGACAGCTTGGTAATCTCGGTGCTGAAAACGTTTTTATGGTGCAAGCGAAAAGTATTGGCGGTAACAATCCTATCAGCACTGATGTCGTTGAATATAATCCTGATCGCCCTGCGGGCCAGTTTAATGTACGATTCTTGAGTTATGATGATGTGGCGAAGATTCAAGCCATGGCAAACATTCAAGAAGTTACTCCGATTTACAATAACCGTATTGAGTATATTGCACGTGGCGATAAGAAATACCAAGCTGGCGCATCGCAGTATGTCCAAGGTTTTAATATTGAAATGGCAGCAGGCACAACCATACTCGCGGGACATACGCGTGATATTACAATTCCGGTTCGCTATGTAACTCCGCTTGGATTTGATTCAGCTCGCAATGCTGTAGGCAAAGAAATTAAACTCGGCTTCAAAAACTCTGCAGGCGAAACCATCGAAGTCCCATTGACCATCGCTGGCATTCAAGAGCAGTCATTGGTAGGGAATGCCGAAGGAAACATCCATCAAGATCTTGCAAAAGAAATCTATTCGGCCCAGGCCACAGCTACTCAAATAAATCGTTACGGTTCGTTCTTTGTGCGGTTTGACCCTGCCATCGTCACTGATGAGAAAATTTCTGATTTAAAAAAACAATTCGACGGAGCAGGCTATACAGCCCAAACCCTCGAAGACCAAGTTGGCACTATCGGGAAAGTTATTAATACTATCCTGATTGTTCTCAATGTTTTTGGCGGTATCGCATTGCTCGCCGCTACTTTCGGTATTGTGAATACACTTTTCATGGCGGTGAACGAACGTACATCAGAGATTGGACTCATGAAAGCGCTTGGCGCGAATCGACGTGATATATTTACAGTCTTTTCGCTTGAAGCCGCAAGTATCGGCTTCTGGGGCTCTGCTTTTGGTATCGGCTTGAGTATTATCGTTGGCACCATTGCAAATCGAATAGCCACAAATACTTTTTTGAAAGATTTTGTCGGTTTTAAATTGCTCGCATTTCCTATCTTGCCATTTACTGGTATTCTTTTGGGAGGTATTATCCTCGCGCTCATCGCTGGTGCACTGCCTTCACTCAAGGCCAGCCGATTAGATCCGATTCGTGCACTAAGATAC
>JBBTYS010000011.1:0-5339 GCA_038078535.1 Patescibacteria group bacterium
TTTCCTTGGGTTTTAGCCTATCTCATGACTGACGTGGCTATCTTTGATGAAAGAGCACTACTCTTGTGTGTTGCAACACTGGCGATATTGGCCAGCCGAGCAAAATCTCATGTCTAATTCAAAGATTGCTATAAATATCGTAGTTTTAAATGGAGAAAAATATATCCAGAGTTGCTTAGATTCGGTTTTAGTTCAGTCTTGCACTCACAACGAGATAGAAATTAATATTCTTGACAATGGCTCACTCGATAAAACAATTCCTATTATTGAAGAATTATTACCTAAGCTTTCTAACTTCTCACGGGTTAGTTTTATAAAGAGTGAAAAGAATCATGGCATGTGGGGCGGGCAAGAGGAATTATTAAAAAACACTCATACTCCATATGTGGTTTTTCTCTCAGTCGATGTTGTTTTAGATAAAGACTTTATTAAAGAAGCGCTACTGGCGATGGATGAAAATCCAAAACTGGGTGGGCTCCAAGCAAAAGTTTTTCAACGTCATTCAAATGAAATCATTGATACCTGTGGCTTTAAGGTATTTCGCTCCCGTAAAGTTGTAAATATTGGCCACGGTGAAAAAGATAATGGTCAATTTGATATTCATAAGGCAATATTTGGAGTTGAAGGTGCTGTGCCAGTTTTTAGGACAGAGGCACTGGAAAGCATTAGAGTATTGGGAGAAATAGCCGACCATGACCTATTTTGGTATGCCGAAGACTTAGACGTAGCGTGGCGTTTAAATTTGGCAGGTTGGGAGCAACATTATGTACCTAGTGTAATTGCTTGGCATGATAGACAAACCACAAAACGAACGAGCTCGTCATTTACAGATTTTGTGAAATTGCGACGCACAATACCACTTAGAAAAAGACGCTTAGAATGGAGAAATATTCGCTGTACAATTATCAAAAATGATTATATAATAAATATTCTAAAAGATTTACCACAGATACTAGTTCGGGAGGTAGCAATGACGGCATATCTACTTATTTTCGAAACTGCAGTCCTAACCCAAATATTTTCTTTGGCCAAGCTTCTACCAAAGATGCTTAGAAAAAGAAGGGTCATTCTTTCTCGGGCCAAAACAAATTCTTCTCAAATTTACTCATATTTTAATTAATGGAACCACTAACTTACATCTCTCCAGAGAATCCTCGTGAGCCCGAACCACCTCGGTATTCATACAAGCGAATACTATTTTTTGTTGCAATCGCATTGGTATTTATAATTTTGGGTAGTACTAAAAATCACTCGATATCAATATCTAATCCTTTCAACAATAATGATGATGGGGGAATAGCTCTACCTTTTCAAACACCAGACCCTGATTACGATATGCCAGCTAAAGAATCTGACCGCATCGACATTTTAATTATGGGAATTCGTGGTGAAAATGATGTAGATGCAGACACAGGTGGGCCACTACTCACTGATTCTATTCAGCTTTTTAGTTACAGCAAGACCACTGGTAAATCTTCTCTTGTTTCAATACCACGAGATTTATATGTCACAATTCACGACAACAAAAAAGATAAAATAAATAGTGCGTATGAATATGGTCTTAGTCATAGCTCTAATAGCTTAAAGTTTATTAAAGAAAAAATATCTCAAATCACTGGAGTTTATGTCGACCAAGTTGTAGTTTTTGACTTCTCTTCATTTCAAGAAATTGTTGATGCCTTAGGCGGCGTGGACGTGACTCTGGCTGTACCATTTAGTGAATCCCAGCAATGGGGCTACGCCTTTTCATTGCCTGCTGGTGTAAATCATCTCGACGGCAAAAATGCTCTCTACTATGCTCGTTCTCGTTATTCATCAAGTGATTTTGACCGTTCACGTCGCCAGCAACAAATTATTTTTGCCATCAAAGACAAACTTCTACAATTAAATTTCTTATCTGACCCGGTTAAAAGCTTTTCAATTCTTAACTTAATCAGAAATGATATTAAAACAGATATTGGTATTTGGAACATTAAACAAACTCTAGATTTAGCCAACGAGGTTAAAGTCGACCAAATAAAACGCTCTGTTATCTCGACTGAAAACTTCCTTATAGAAGGCAAGGAAAATGGGTCATATGTTCTCACTCCAAAAACTGGTAATTTCGGCGAAATTAAAAAGTTCTTCCAAGATATATTAAAATAACATGCTTTCGATTATTATCATGAACTACAAAAATGCACCGCTCTTGCGGTTGTGTTTGAAATCTTTAAAAAGAGTTCTCTCTAATTCATTTGCTCATGAAATAATTGTGGTGGACTCTTCGGCTAATTTAGAGACCTCTTCTGTGGTTAGTGAAGAATTTCCAGGGGTGCGCTATCTCCCCTTTAAAGAAAACGTGGGTTATACGAAAGGTGTGAATGAGGGTATCAAAATTTCAAAAGGCGACGTGGTCTTTGTTGCTAATCCAGACATTATTCCACTCAGAGGTAGTTTAGAAAAAATGTATTCATATCTTAAAGATAATCCTAAAATTGGACTTCTCGGACCAAAGCTTCTTAATTTTGATGGCTCATTTCAACAATCATGTTTTAGATTTTACACACCACTCACAATAATTTGGCGCAGAACATTTTTAGGTAAACTACCTTTTATGAAAAGCCTCTTGGATAGATTCCAGATGAAGGATATGGACTTAACTAAACCACTTAATGTTGACTGGCTGATGGGCTCGGCTTTAATGGCGTCACGTGAAGCTATAAACAAAGTTGGTTTAATGGATGAGAATCTATTTTTATACATGAGTGATGTTGACTGGCCCAGACGATTTTGGGACAATGGTTACACTGTTGTGTTTTATCCAGACGTTGCGATGTATCATTATCATCGTCGTCAATCACGAAGTGCTCTCGGAGAGCTTGATGCACTACTAAATAAACAAACTCGCCAGCACATTAAAGACGCTATCCGATATTTCCGTAAGTATGGAATCCGCGAAGCTTCAAATATATAAAATGATTAAGAAGGTTTCCATACCACTCATAATAGTTATCGCTTTACTCGCCGGATTTGGTGGAGGTATTGTTTATTCAAACAGAGAGACTTCAACTCAGGCTGTAATCCAAAAACTTATTAACCAAGACGATGGTAAGGCAGAAAATGTAGACTTCTCTCTATTTTGGAAAGTTTGGGATAGTGTTTCTTCTAAATACGTGGATAAATCCAAACTTGATAATCAGAAGATGGTTTATGGTGCTATTGAAGGTATGGTTAATGCAATTGGAGATCCCTACACCGTGTTTTTTGAGCCAGTTGTGAGTACCAAGTTCAAAGAAGAAATCACGGGTTCATTTGCCGGTGTCGGCATAGAGCTGGGTGATAAAGATGGCGTGATGACTGTCATTGCGCCTTTGCCAGACACACCAGCGATGAGGGCGGGAGTTCAATCTGGTGACAAAATTTTATCGATTGATGGCGTTTCAACATCTGGAGTATCCACTGACGAGGGTGTTAAAAAAATACGTGGTAAAGCTGGCACGAAAGTAACTATTATTTTTGGTATTGCCAACAATAAAACTCGAGAAGTCACAATCACCAGAGAAGTAATCAAAGTTCCTACTGTTGTCTGGAAGATGATAGAAAAAGACGGCAAGCACGTAGCCTACGTGCAAATCTATTCATTCAACGAAGTCGTTGACGGTGCTTTTGCTAAAGCTGTTCAAGAAATACTTAAATCAAATGCCGATAGTCTCATTGTGGACTTGCGTGGCAATCCCGGAGGCTTACTAGACTCTGCCATTAACCTTGCCGGCTACATGTTGCCAAAAGGTCAGACTGTTGTAAGCGAAGTCTTTAGAGACGGCACCAAGAATAACTTTACCGCCGATGGCAATTCATCTTTACTGAAGTATCCAACAGTATTCCTAATTAATGGTGGCTCAGCTTCTGCCTCAGAAATTCTCGCTGGCGCAATCCACGATAATCGCCATATCAAACTTGTTGGTGAAAAGAGTTTTGGTAAGGGTTCGGTTCAAGAACTTCAAGACTTTGGTGGAGGCTCATCATTAAAAGTAACTATAGCTAAATGGTATACACCGGCTGGCATTAATATCTCAACTAAAGGTATCGAAGCAGATGTTGAAGTTAAGCTCACAGACGAACAAAGAAAAGCGACTGTTGTTGGTGACTATGATAAAGACCTTCAACTCCAAAAGGCGATTGAAGCTTTGCGATAGACCTCCTCTTGATAGTAGCGGTTCAAAGTAGTAAAGTGGCTCTATGAAAGTGATTCTTCTTCATAATATTAAGGGTTTCGGTAAGATTGGAGACGTTAAAAACGTTTCAGATGGCCATGCTAGAAATTTTCTATTTCCTAAGAATTTAGCGAAAATCGCAAGTGAAGGTGCACTCAAGGACGTCGAAACTCTCCAAGCTCGGCGTGAAGCCATGGATCTAAAAGACAAAGAGAATGCTCAAAGAGTTGTTGCTGTATTAGAAAAATCTAAATTAGAGTTTGGCAAAAAGGCCAGTAAGGCAGGAACACTATTTTCTTCTGTTACCAAGCAAGAGATTGCTCATCAAGTATCAAAAATGACAGCCGTTACGATTGGCGCTGACATGATTCACTTAGAAGAGAAAGGGGAGCATATCAAACATGTCGGCGAACATACCGCAACTATCGATTTAGGTAACAATCTTAAAGCTCAAGTAAAAATAATTGTTAGGAACGAGTAGTAACTAAAAACTCATCATTTCTGATGAGTTTTTAGTTAGGAACGACACTGACCACTTTCACAACTCTGCGATCACCATTGAATCCAGTCTTGCGTTTGGTTGTGAATTTCACAATACCAGGCATCATGGCATAAATAGTATAATCCTTGCCGAGGCTAACGCCTGTACCAGGAAGAAAACTTGTGCCACGTTGACGAATAATGATGTTGCCAGTTTTAGCGGTCTGCCCTGAAGAGAGCTTTACGCCTAAATAGCTAGGTTGTGAATCGCGGCCATTACGAGTTGTTCCTATGGCTTTTGTATGTGCCATAGATGAACCTATCATCCGCTTACTGAGCTTCCAGAGGACGCCCGAGCCATACGGACAAATAGCCACTAACGAAACTTCACCTATGATAGCAAAAATAGTAACACTGGTCAACCCCGCCCTTGAAGAGAAGCGACCCGCTAAAAACATCATATTTTGATAATGAGAAAAATAATACTTCTCTTAAAGAGCGGGGTCAAGAAATACCAACACGGCTTATTTATAGGCGCCTGCCTCATTTTAATGGCAGGAATTGGCTATAATATTGGGAGAATTTCATCCCTTCACAAGTCTGGTCTCACCCCAAACCAACAAGCAAGTGCTTATGATAGCCTGCAAAGTCCAAGTATAAAAACCA
>JBBTYS010000012.1:0-1314 GCA_038078535.1 Patescibacteria group bacterium
AGCTACTTCGGATTTATTCGTGACAATAGGCAAGGCTTCACCCCTAAATTCTATGAAATGTTTGGGCCAAAACGAAACAAGAATGAAGAGATAACACAGCACCATATGAATGTCGCTCGTGCCGCTCAAGCAGCCTTGGAGGAGGTTGTGGTAGGTATGGTTAAGCTGGCAAAAGAGCTGACCGGAGAGGATAATCTATGCCTAAGCGGTGGCGTTGCTCTAAATAGCGTTGCAAATGGGAAGATCTTGGAATCTGGTCTATTCAAGAACATTTATATTTATCCGGCGGCCGGTGATGCCGGCACTGGTATAGGTGCGGCCTTATATGCCTATTACTCAGCTCAGAGTAATAAAGTAACTCACCTTGAAAATCAGTCTGCCTATCTAGGATATGAATCGAATGATGGCGAGATCCTAAAAGCCTTAGCTAATAGCCAGCTAAAGTATTCAACCCCGACAAATCTTTATGAGGAAACAGCAAGTCTCCTTGTTCAAAACAAGGTTGTTGGTTGGTTTCAAGGTAGAGCAGAAGTCGGGCCAAGGGCGTTGGGTAACCGAAGCATACTTGCCAATCCTGCTCTTGCCGGCAATAAAGACAGAGTTAACAACAAGATTAAGTTCAGGGAATCATTCAGGCCGTTCGCTCCCAGCGTACTCAGTGAATATGCAAAGGAATATTTTGAGATGAGGGGTGCTGATTCGCCATACATGATTATGGCGTTCAACACTAAGGAAGATAAGAGAAATAAGATCCCAGCCGTTGTGCATGTGGATGGAAGCGCTAGAGTTCAGACTGTTACAAAAGAACAAAATGAGAAATACTTTGAGCTTATTGAAGAGTTTAATAGGCAATCGAGTATACCCATGCTTCTAAACACTTCGTTTAATAAAGCAGGCGAAGTGCTTGTGAACACCCCAGAACAGGCCATTGCCGCCTTTCTAGGATCAGAGTTGGACGTGCTTGTTATTGATAAATACCTAATACAAAAATGAATAAAAAGATTGTTATATTTGATTTTGACGGAGTGATCGTTGACTCGTTCTCGATGTGTCTCAAGATAGTTGATTCACGAGAATATATTACTGAACCAGAATACAGGCGTAGGTTTGAAGGTAATGTCTTTGATGCTAAAAGAAAATTCAAAGATCCGAATACGACTATGGAAAGCTTCGATCAACATTACGCTCCAGAGGTGATGAAGTGCGAGCCCTTTAAGGGCATGGCTGATGCAATCAAAGCACTATCTGAGAAATATATACTAGTGATAGTTTCATCTACGGAGACTGTTTCGATTGATTCGTATCTGAAGTCTG
>JBBTYS010000013.1:0-3837 GCA_038078535.1 Patescibacteria group bacterium
TTTTAAATTCTTCTTCAAATCCTTCACGAGTTAAGTCTTTTGCTTTTACAGCATCGACTTCTTTTATAATTTCATAGGGCAAACCAAAACTTTCAAATAATTTAAAGGCTGAAGCATTAGTTATTGTCTCAAGACTTTGCAATTCTTTTAAGCCTTGTTTTAAGGTCCTATTAAATTTGGTCTCTTCGTCTTGAATTATTGGAATAATCAAACTCACATTTAAATTTTCATAAATAGATTTGTATTCATTAATAACTTTGGTAAATACATCTTTGCTATTAAAATTTTGAAGTGAAGATAAGTGAACTAAGGCCCGTCTTAGTAGCCTTCGCAAAACATAACCCTGTTCTTTATTTGAAGGCACCATCTCATCCGCAACCATAAACACAGAGGCGCGAGCATGGTCAGAAACAATACGTTTATTTCTTTCGCTTAAAGATTCTGGCAACACGGACATTAATGGTTCAAATAAATCTGTTTCAAAAATGTTTTTCTTACCTTCAACAACCATCGCTAAACGCTCAAGCCCCATACCTGTATCGATACCTTTTGTTTCTAGTGGTTTTAAACCTTTGTCGGCACTTTGATAAAATTCATTAAAGACAAGATTCCAAACCTCAACTCCATTTACATAAATCTCTGTAGTTGGCCCGCATGGGCCTTCATTGCCTGTCGGTCCCCAAAAATTATCAGCTCTTCCGGCTTTGCGAACTTCTAAAGAAGGGTCAACGGATTTCCAAATTTCTTCTGATTTTACATCTGCAGGAGTTCTAATATCACCTTCAAAGACGGTTACGTAATCAATTTTTAACCCCATCTCTTTCGTTATGAATTCGTAAGCATATTCTATTGCTTCTTTTTTCCAATAGCCACCAAAAGAGAAGTTGCCGAGCATTTCAAAAAAAGTGAGGTGAGATTCATCACCGACTTCATCAATGTCTGAAGTCCGCATAGATTTCTGAATCGAAACCGTATTTAAAGAACCGAAATCTTTCATAGCATCACCCGCACCAGTATAGTAAGACTTAAACTGTTGCATGCCTGCTGTGGTAAATAAAACCGACGGATCGTTTGGAAGCAAAGAAGAAGACGGCACGTGAGTATGCCCTTTTGATTTAAAAAATTCTATAAATTTATTTCGTATTTCTTGATGTGACATTAAATTAAATATACCAGTAAATAGGCCTGCTTTCAATATAAAATCATCAGATTTCTGTATTTGACTTTTTATATGTTTTATGCTATACTTAAAGGACTAAGGTAGGGTCTTTGACAAATGGCATTTTACCGCTGGAGGCGGGTACCACATGGCCAAACTGACCGCGTTGCTCGTCGTCCTCGTGCTCCTCTCGGCCGTTCCGGCCAACGCCCAGAATTTCGTGGGCTTTGAAACTCAGGCGAACCCCGCGGGGTTTCATCTGCTGTTAGACAGCTGGATGGAGAAAACCTGGCAAGTCAGCGACAAGCAGAAGTTGGGCTTGTTCGAATTCTCGATCGCCAGCACCAGCGGGTTCGACCAGATCTATGCTGGACCCGCGTGGTATCCGCGTGATTGGGTACAACTCACCATCGGCATCGGCACCGAACACCACGAGCACCCGTGGCGAGTCGGCGGATACCTGGCAATGTTCGGCCGTCTCGGCACTGTTCTCATTGGTCTCGAAGACGGTGGGAGTGGTTCGTGGTACCTGGCCAAGTACACCCACAAGGTGTCAGACAAGGTATCAGTGGGGGTCTACTCTCGACGCTTCAACCCGACAGGTGGAGTCGTCGAAATCAAGGCTTCCAAGCGCTACACGGTTTGGACGGCTTTGGGAGTAGACATCGAGACCCACGAGAAGAAAGCCATCATCGGTCTCAACGTCGCGGTGCCCTAGGGCACCGCGAGAAAGGCTCCAATGCTTCGCATCATTTTTCACCCCAGGTATCTCGCAATCGGATTAGCCATAGTCGTTGCCACATGGCTGGTCATGCAGTAACCCACGCGCCCCAAGCGCCGGCTTAGCCGGCGCTGTTTTATTTAAAAAACCAGATAGTGCATTTTTGAATTGCCTTTGGCCCAGCGTTCATACAAATGAGCGCATTTCAAAAACCTACTACTGGGTAAATTGACAAAACACATTTTTTAATCTAAAATACTAATCACCTGAAAGACCTTTAAAAACTAGAACAGGAGACAACTGTGAAAACCAAAACGTTCTACGCATTAGCGGGACTTCTTCTGGTGCTGGCGTTTTGGAACGCAGCATGGAAAGGTCTCCGAAGTATGGGTGATGACCCGAATCCAGAACACTATGAATACATGTCGCCGGAAGACAGGGCGAGTGAATTCAAATCTCTGCATAAGGAAGTTGAGAACCCACACATTAGCGTCGAGGAATACTTCAAGACACTGAGTCGCTTTACTCATCTTGAGGAAACGACTCGACGGGCACGTCTTGAAGAAAGTGACACGAAGTTTCAAGGTGCCTACCATGGCATGATTTTGGTGCCAATGGCTGATCCGATTACGGTACGTAATCTTCAAAATGACTACGTATCCAAGGTCCAGGACAAGCTTCCTCGCAACGACGAGCTGTTCCAAAAGGCCAAAGAGACTTCGAAAGCAAACATGCCCAAGTTCCACCATGCGCCGATGGATCCGCAACTACCGGCCAGCGCCGGCCTTCTCTACGTAGTGGGACTTTTATTCGCGTTTGGCCACTACAACATTCGCAACAAGAAGCTTGGAGGAAATCTTCTTCTAGCGTCAGACCTGCGATTCTGGATGTGGTTATTCGTATGGATTCCCGGAGTGTTCCGGTACCCGACGGCTATCGACATCAAGTTCCAGCTGTTGCGAGCGAGGCGGTTCGCCACGTTCATCCTTTCAACCTGCCTTCCACTCACGGCAGCGGCCTGCGCGGGCAAGAGGATAAAAACTGAAGACAAGCGTAAAGATACTGCCCGCACCTTGCACATTGAAGCTTCAACCACAACTTGGCCGAAATATCTTGGCGGCAATGGCGCTGTGTTTCATTCTTCCCCTGTTCAGCAGACGTCTGTGACATTTTCCCTTCCCAAAGGTTTTTACTTTGGGGTGTGGGACTCAGTGCCCCTAGGTGGTCCGAAGCTGACACAAAACTTCGGTTATGAAGTTGATTTCTCCGGCGGTTGGAATGGCCAACTACGGAACTTCAGTTTCAACGCTGATGCAACTTTTGTCGGTGTGACTCCACTCCTCAAGTATGGTGGCGACGTCCTCCAACTTTCGATGACGGCGAGCCGTGATCTGAAAGTTGGCCGTGGACAGACAATCACTCCATATTTCTGGGTGGCTCATGCCATGCCGACCACTAGCAACAGTCCCGAGCAAGGCACCTTCTATCACGAAGGTCTTCGCTGGAACTGGAGTCGTGGCTCATGGTCAGCTGGCGCCAATGCGGAGTTGATGTACGACTCTGGGGCATTCGGATTTGAATCCGGCCATCTTGCACGAGGCGGAGCCAGCGTCGGCCGAAAATTCGGACCCCGACTGAGTCTGAAAATTCCCGTTACATGGAGTACACTAATATCAAAAGTTGGTGACGGTCGTCGCTCCGAGATTCAAGTTGGGGCCAGCGTCGTGATTCACTAGCAACTCGCCCAATCCGCGCAGGATGGGGCGAGAGTCTCATCCTGCGCCGAGATTTCTCGGCGCATTTTTATTTAAAAGATTGACTCAATAGGGCTATGTGATGTATTCTAACCCTGCTCGTAGAAGTTTTTTCATGGAGATAGTTGACCATGCCGAAGTTCACAATTCAGCACGTAGGTAAGGATGATGAATCGCTACCTGAAGTGCTATTACGAGACATC
>JBBTYS010000014.1:0-1221 GCA_038078535.1 Patescibacteria group bacterium
CGGGTTTAAAAAGGTTAGAATATTAAAAAGTCACGAAATGTTTAAAGATAAAAAAGTAGATGCTTGGTTAATGGAGATAGATAAATGATCAAATGCACTTTTGAAAACGGACATATTGCAAACCTCAGACACGTTGTTGTCGACGCAATCGCCATCAATAATAAAAACCAAGTCCTCCTAATAAAACGCGCCCAGCATGTTTTTAGGGGTGGAAAGTGGGGACTGCCGGGTGGTTATTTGGATAGAGACGAAACAATAAAAGAAGCTGTTGTCCGCGAAGTTAAAGAAGAAACAAACCTAATAGCAAAACCCATAAAACTTTTTAAAGTAATCGACAACCCAAATAGAAGAAACGAAGAGAGACAAGGTGTTTGTTTTATATATGCTGTTTCAGTAACCGGTGATCCAAAACCTCAGCAAAGCGAAGTTTCCGAAGTTAAGTGGTTTGATCTTGATAAATTACCAAAAGTAAAGGATTTTGCCTTTGATCACCTAGAGATAATCAACTCATTCTTGAACAAATAGTCCTCTTGACAACTATTAGCACTCGTGTTAATCTATTGCCAATCTTGCCTTTATCAAATAAATGATCGATCTCACAGAACGTCAAAAAAACTTACTCAGGTCTATAATCGAAAAATACATCGAAACCGCCGAACCAATCGGCTCCGAAACTATTGAAAAAGAAGGCGGACTTGGTGTTTCTCCGGCAACTATCAGAAACGAAATGGTGCGTTTAACTGCTTTAGGTTACCTTAAGCAGCCGCACACATCTGCCGGTCGTATTCCAACATCAGTTGGAATGAAGTTTTATGTTGACCAACTCATGGAAGAAAAGGAGCTCTCTTTAAAAGACGAAGTGTCCATTAAAGAAGAATTAACCGAACCTAACGAATCGTTCGATAAGCTCCTAAGACACACCGCCAGGGCGCTTGCAAACCAAACCAGATCTCTTGCTGTTGCCACCGACGAAGAAGGCGATGTTTACGCAGCCGGTATGGCCAACATTCTGGATATGCCCGAATTTTACGACATTGATATCACCAAAACTGTTCTTTCTCTAATAGATCGCTTTGAATCTCTACAGGAAGTACTCTGCCAGGTTAGAGCAGAAGACGCAATGGGAATTCTTTTTGGAGACGAACTGGGAATTCCCTTTTTGGAACCATGCGGATTTGTCGTTACCCGATACCAAATGCCCGAGCATCAGGGCGTTTTGGC
>JBBTYS010000015.1:0-1688 GCA_038078535.1 Patescibacteria group bacterium
TGTATGGTTCTCTAGACATCGGGTCCTTGTAGCCGTCCCAGGTGAACATAAGAATGCCTGTTAAGGTGCTGTTCATGTCTGAGCCTCGAAAAGAGCCTATCGTAATGTAAATTTTTATTCAATAGCAACCCTTATTTTAATTGCTAATCCTGAACTTTTGTGGTAAAATTAGAAGCTGAAATTAATCACGCCAATGCCAAACAAGACCGCACAAACCGAATCAAACACACGACCACCGATTGTGGTTGTACTTGGTCATGTGGATCATGGCAAAACCAGCCTCCTTGATGTTATTCGCAAAGCCAATGTGGCTAGTGGTGAATCAGGAGGCATCACTCAACATATTGGAGCTTATCAAGCTATTGTTCACCCCGCCGGTGGCGGGGCTAATGGCAAGATGATTACCTTCTTGGATACTCCTGGCCATGAAGCATTTAGTGCCATTCGTTCTCGAGGTGCTAAAGTTGCCGACGTGGCCGTTTTGGTTGTAGCCGGTGATG
Source organism: Patescibacteria group bacterium (assembly GCA_038078535.1). GTDB lineage: Bacteria > Patescibacteriota > Minisyncoccia > 2-02-FULL-40-12 > GWA2-44-9 > 2-01-FULL-41-21. The sequence goes on from JBBTYS010000015.1 coordinate 501, forward strand.
AAAGTGTTAAGCCTCAAACTCAAGAAGCCATTAGGATTGTAAAAGAAGCTAAGATTCCAGTTGTTGTCGCAATTAGCAAAGTCGACAAGCCCAATACAAATATTCAAAAAGTTAAACAAGATCTCGCCGGTGAGGAAATACTAGTAGAAGATTGGGGTGGAACCGTGCCAGTAGTTGAAATATCTGCTCAAAAGAATCTAGGCATTAACGAACTATTAGATATGGTGCTCTTGGTTGCGGAGCTCGAAGATTTAAAAGAAGACCGTTCTCTTCCCGCGACTGGCGTTATTATTGAATCTAATTTAGACAAGCAACGTGGTTATGTTGCTACAGCTCTGATTCAAAAAGGTATTTTATCTGTTGGCGACTGGATTGTGGCTGGCACAGCCATCGGTAAAGTAAAATCAATGGAAGATTTTACCAGCAAGATGCTAGGTTCAGCTGAACCTTCTCAGCCAGTCCTTATTACTGGTTGGCAGAACCCACCAGAAATTGGACGAGGCTTTATGTCAGCTCAGTCTAAGGATTCAGCTCAGAAAATATCTAGTGAGAATGTCGATCTTACTCCCCTCTTTTCATTCCTCAAGACTAGTCATACTCAAATAGATCCAAATAAGAAATATTTAAAACTTGTTATTAAGACTGACGTCTCAAGTTCTTTGGAAGCAATTGAGTCAGCACTCAAACATATTAAGTCTGATGAAGTAATGTATACCGTATTAAGTTATGACATTGGTTCCGTTTCAGATTCTGATGTTAAGACTGCAATTGCGGGTGGTGGTCATGTTATTGGTTTTCGTGTGCCAGTTGAAAATTCAGCTAGAAAATTGGCTGAAAAAGAACAAATTAGTCTTGCCACCTTTGATGTTATCTATGAATTGATTGAACATATCCGAAAAGAAATGGCTGGCCTTCTTGATGCTGAAGTTCGTCGCATCGAATTGGGCAAAGTTAAAATTCTCATGGAATTTAAAAAGGATAGTAAATCTCAAGTTGTTGGTGGCCGTGTGTTATCTGGTAAATTAGTGCGTGGCGCATTCTGTGATGTGACCCGTGGAGGTTCTAGCGTCATGATTGCCAAAGTTGGCCAAGTCCAGCAAGCCAAGCAAGATGTGCCAGAAGTTACTGAAGGCTTGGAAACCGGTATGAGGATTGATATTATTGATTCCAGAACAGTAGTAGACATTA
>JBBTYS010000016.1:0-4767 GCA_038078535.1 Patescibacteria group bacterium
TACAGCCGAGAACGATCTAAATTGAACATTTGTTTGGAGTGCTGATTCAATTCTTGAGAATCCAGCTGACCAATAGGTGTGACTTTTGATAAGCTGGTTAGTAATACCTATTTGTTTAGATAGGGTGATTAAGCTTTGTTCGGCTTTCTTATCACGGCCCTTCTCTAGGGCAAGGAGCTGGTTGTCGGCTTCAGCAATTTTGGTATTTAAATTTTGACTATACCACCACAATCCGCCATATACAGCCAAGACAAGAACTATCAAAGCAACACCAATATAAACGGTCCTGTTTTCACCAGGCACGTTAACGTCAATCCTTTTTCTTGTTTCAGGAAGAAGTTGTAATCCGCCTTTGTCTGCCATTAGGTATTAAATAAACTACGCATATTAATTATATATCAATATCAGGCTTTACATTCTTTTATTATCAACACTATTAGATGTCTCGCATGGCTAGTCCTGCTGCCACAGCAAAAGTACTCGCTAGCTCTCCGATGGCAGGGGTGAGGCCTTGAGGGTAAATCGTTCTAGCAAAGGCGTTACCTGCAAATACTTCTTGACCAAGCTTTTGTTTAAAGTAGTTAAGGAAATTGGGCATATTGACTACCCCACCAACCAACAAGACTCGAGCAACTTTCTCGCCATGGGAGCTTTCGTATGAGTTCATAGTCTTTCGGGTTTCAAAAGCCATCATATCTATCAAAGAGCTCATAGCTTCATCGACAATGTTCTCATCGGTTTGTTTTAGGCCCAGACGTTTCTTTAATTCATCAGCTTTATCTAGGCTAACGTTTAATGATCGTGAAATGCTCTTGGTAATTTCAAATCCACCAACTTCGTAGTTGTGGGAGAGTCTTTCATAGCCCTTATTAACAATGACAATTGAAGTGCTTCGGCCACCAATGTTTACAATTGCGGTTGGGGCAAGGTCGTTACCAAGTAGTGCACGGGTTAAAGCGGAGTTCTCAAGTTCTAGAGCTTTTAGATTTAAACCAGCACCAGTCATGATGCTTTGGTAGCGAATAGTTTCGTCCTTAGGAACGGCGGCAAGGAAAACTTCAACAGTTGGTCGAGCCCCTTGGCCAGTTACGCCGATGATTGACCAGTCGAGCACAACTTCTTCAAGTGGAATAGGTACGTATTTACGCGCTTCAAAAGGAATGGCTTTGGCCAACTCATCTTCTGATAGATAAGGCATTTGAATTACTGTGGCGAAGGTTGAGAAAGAAGGTATTGAGGCGATGGCGTCTCGAGCTGAGATTTTGGATTTATTTAAAAGTTCTTTGATACCCCAAATAATTTCACTGTCAGGTAATTTCAAGATGCTTTGTTCTCCAGCAGGAGTGTTTTTGTCGCTTCGCATTTCAAACAAGCCATAGTTTAGTAATGAAAAACGATTGTTTTTAGTTCCAAGCTCGACTACTTTAATAGAAGCGGTTCCAATATCTATACCTAGTTTGCCTTTTGGACCAAAAAGATTGAACATTGAGTATATAACGTTGCTTTTATTATATCATAGTAACTTCTTGTCAATACTATGTCTTATCCCCACAAGTTAATTGATTGGTTTGTTGATTTAGTTTTTCCATATCGCTGTATTGTTTGTAGTAAGTATTTAGAAAAATCGTATCTTTGTCAGGCCTGTTTTAATAGTTTGCCCATTAAAAAACAGAATGAGTGTATTGGCTGTAATCGGCCAACGCCCATGGGCAAGACTTGCGTATTTTGTAGGGATTTTTTTGCAGTGGACCAACTCTTTGTGGTGAGTGATTTTAAAAATCGAGATGTGGAGTCATTGATAAAGTTGTTTAAGTACAGATTCTTAATTGATTTGGCTGAACCATTAGGTTTATTAGCTTCAAAATATATAAATCATCTGGCGAAGCGTGATCATTTTTCAATTGTCGAAGGCAATCCCCTCCTTGTGCCGGTGCCGTTGCACAGAACTAGAGAATATTGGCGAGGCTTTAATCAATCACAACTCATTAGTGGCTTGATTGCTAAACGCTATCAATTAGATACTAATGAAAATTTAATTTGTGTTGCACAAGGCATTCATCAAGCCGAACTTGAAGACAAAGAGGAAAGACTATCAAATGTCGATGGCCTCTATTCTGTTATAAGTCCTGAAGTCTTTACTGGTAGAAATATTATTTTAATTGACGACGTTTGTACGACCGGCGCTACCCTAAATGAATGTGCCAAGGTTTTAAAATCAGCTGGCGCTAAATCAGTAACCGCACTTGCAATTGCGCGAGGTTGAAAAAATATACCAATGTCATATGGTGAAGTTATGCTAGAGGAAAAAATACTACTTCATGCAACTTTGGTTTTTCTAATGAAACCCAAGAAGATACTTATGGCCAAGAAGGCCAGGAAAATAGGTGCTGGTCTTTGGAATGGCTATGGTGGTGGAATTAACGAGGGTGAAGATTCTAGAGTTGCGGCTGTTCGTGAATTAGAAGAAGAGTCTAGTCTACACACAGATCCTAAGGATCTAGAGAAAGTTGCGCTCATTGATTTTTATAATACTAAAACTGATGGAACTAAGTTTATCTGTCGTGTCCATGTTTATTTTGCGACTATTTGGTCGGGCGGGGTCAAAGAGACAGAAGAGATGCTTCAACCGACTTGGTTTTATTTGGATAAACTGCCTCTTGATGAAATGATGCCCGCTGATAGAGAATGGTTGCCACCCCTGCTTGCAGGAAAGAAGATTATCGCTAAAGCTTACTATGGTCCTTTTCAAAAAGAACTTCTTGGGGTCGTTGAGATTAAAGAGGTTGCCTCTTTTGACTAACGAAGGGTTGCGCGGTCGCGGCCCCTTTTTAATGCAAAGATAAAAGGCGTGGCGAGAATGACCCCACCGAAGATATCTATTAGATAGTGTTGTTTCGTGGTTAGCACAGAAAACACTATAGCGATTGCCCAAAGGCACATCAAGAATCTTAGTTTTTTTGATTTTTGAACCAAGCAGTAGAATCCCGTCAAAAGAAGAGTCATGGCCACATGCAGAGAGGGAAAACAGTTTCCAGAACTATAGATTTTTCTTAAGAAGGTAATCCCCTTGTTGGCCGTTGGATAAAGATTCCGAGGATACTCAATTGGAAAGATTATAAAAATAATAAATCCGATGATCGCAATACAAAGGCCAAAAAATAAAGTTCTTGGTAGTAATTTGTGAGGAGTTAGTCTAAGAATAATTCCTGCTTGCAAGAAAACAGATAGATAGACAATAAGGGTCCAAGGCAGGAATGGCACTTTCTCTTCATTTAAAATAAAAGAGATAGCGTGCCTATCTATTGGCAAGTGGCTCACAAAACCATAGAGGGCCAAAAAGATTGCAATACCGCCTAGGCATATTAACCAACCAGTTCTTTGTAAATTTGGTTTAGGTATTTGAGACATCGCGCTTATTATACTGCGGAGAGAGTGAGATTCGAACTCACGAGAGTCTTGCGACTCTGGCGGTTTAGTAAACCGCTGCTTTCAACCACTCAGCCATCTCTCCAGAATTTCATTGTACTGCTTTGTGTAGGGCGCCAAAAGAAGTTTTAAGCAGAGACTCTATTTTATCCCAATCTGCTTCAGTTTTTTCTTCTTCGGCCTTGTCTTGGGTTTCCATGGCCAGCGCTCTATATTCTGCATAGTTCATAAGACTCATCGCGGGAACACCATATATTGACGCCATGTGAGAAGCCAAGGCATCTCTTCTGGAAACTTGGTAACGTTCGGGGTATCTGTCTACTAACCACCATCCCAACTCAAGCTCAGCCGTTTTTCTATAATCAAATTTCTCTACGTTGTTTTCTGATATTATCTTGTAAGCCTTGGTTAAGTTTTTGATTATACGCTGGTGGTCCTCTCTCCCTTTGTGACTTCGGAAGTCAATGGCAGCACGGGCCATATAATAAGCAACAACAACTGAGTGTATGTAATTAGATTGGAAAAATACGTGTGCCAATTTCACCAAAAGCAAAGAAAGCTTTAAAAAATTATGACCATAATATGCTTCCCACATCTCTCTTTCGAGCAGAGCTATTTTGTGGGGATCAAATTTTCTTAAATTGCTTTTCTTCATTAGTTATTTATTGATACGGAGACGGGAGGATTCTCCCTCGACTCTCGACTGCACCGTCGTGCAGTCTCGGTCTGGGCAGGCCTCGCGGTGTTCGCCTGCTGGCGACCACATTGCTCCGGCTTTCGAACCCTATCTCAACTCCAACTATATGCGTCAAATGAACATGCCTCAAGGGCATCTCCATTTGCCAATGCGGAGACGGGAGGATTCGAACCTCCGGTTCGGTTTAACCCGAACACCTCTTTAGCAAAGAGGCACATTAGACCACTCTGACACGTCTCCGTTTAATATTTTTTTAAGTGCATTCCCGCCCTTGTATGATTTAATCAGTCTCTCAGTTGCGAAAGCTTCTTCACGATCATGGAATATTTTATAGCAGACTAATTCCCATGGTTTGCCTGGTCTAGTTGAAGGATTGCGGCCAGAGTTGTGAGTTTCGAGTCGCTTGACTAAGTTATTGGTGCAGCCAATATAGTACCTGCTATTTGTCCTGCTTTTTAAAATATAGACCGTATACATTAAGGTATGGTCTCTGACACGCCCCGCCCTGGCGGGGCACGTCTCCAATCGGTCAATTTTAGCATTTAAGGGCCTAAAATTCAACGATGTTTTATATAAATAAATTCGGCGCCCGTAGGCGCCGTTGAGGTTTGCTTTTGTGACGAGGATTATTCCTTGGGGGTTCT
>JBBTYS010000017.1:0-3124 GCA_038078535.1 Patescibacteria group bacterium
TGTTAACCGCTCCAACTTCATCGTCTTCACGTCTTCCTTCGTGAGGCCATCACGGAGGATCCTCGACGAAACGTCCGCCATGAGATGCCACTGGCTGAGCACGCCCTGATTGACGGCGCTCAACAAGAGAAAGATCATGGCCTGCTGTTTCTGGTCGTACTGGCCCCAGTACCTCTGAAAGCGAGCCGGCTCCGTGTAGACCTCCTCGTGGAAAGCCTCGTCGTCAGCCTCGAGAATCACGACGTCGTCGCGGTCCTTGATGATGACCTTGCCGCCCTTCTGGCGGTAGCCTAACACCTCGAACCAGAATGTTCGGACCACATCTCGCTCGTGAGGATGTGAGAGCCAGATATTGATCTTGCCCGTGAAGTGGTCACGAACATCACCATGCTCCCGGGTTTGCGTTCCAACGGTAACGACTTCACGTGACATCTCAAGGCCCTCTTGGTTGAATTGTTAACAAAACTCACCCTGTCTTTATATTATACCACAATTCAGCCTAAAACGCAAATAGGCCCAAATTTGGGCCTATTTGGATCCAATTTAGATACTACTTAAATGGAGGAATTTTACTGTCAACCAAGAATAGAAGAAGACCTATAATGGCACCAATGGCGTTAATCATCCAGAAACGCATGGTGATTTGGGTTTCAGGCCAACCGAGAGCTTCAAAGGTGTGGTGAATTGGCGTAGATGGAAATATCTTTTTCTTACGAATTTTTTTGGACAGCAGTTGAATAATAACCGACAGGGACTCAATGGCAGGAATAATACCAATAACAAGCAATAATATTTCTGTGCCAGTCAACAATGCGACAGCGCCAACCACAAACCCTAAAGCCATCACCCCAGTATCGCCCATAAAGAATTTCGCAGGATAAATATTGAACCACAGGAATCCCACGAGCGCGCCCATAATTGCTGCCATCAAAATTGTTAGGTCTAACCGACCCTGGTCAAAGGCAATCGCGGCGAGTGCTCCAAACATTGTTAAAAATACACCACCAGACAAACCATCAAGACCATCGGTTTCATTCATAGAAAAAGCGGTCGCCACCATGACGAGCATGACCCATGGGATATAAAGCCAGCCGACATTATAATCACCCATGAACGGGACGGTTATCGAATGGATGCCAAGCTTGAAGTAGAACCACCAAGCACCAACACCTGCCACAGCCAAGAAAAACAAAAGTCGCTTAGTCATGCGTAAACCTCCACGCTTGAAAACACCTATCACGTCATCTGCCATACCCACGAGACCAGCCAAAATCATAAATCCTAGGGGCAATAAAGTTTGAGAACGAGATAAGAAATTAATACGAGACCAAAAACCACCAAGATAGTTAGCGAGAATTGCACAGGCAAGAGTAATGATGGACACCGTTAACCAAATCGGCAAACCGCCCATAGTGGGCGTGCCCTCTTTCTTGCGGTGCAGTGCATTAAAGATAGGGGTATTCTCTCTTTCTATTTGCTTGCCAGGTTTAAAACGAGTAAATAAAACCTTAGTCCAGAAATGAGTAATGAAGAGGTTTAAAAAGAAAGCTACGGTCGCAATTCCAAAAAGTCTTACGATGTTGAATATATTGAATGTATCTAGTGGCGAATTAACCATTTGTTTTATTGCCAGCTATAAGCGTGTTTGGTCCATGAAATTAAATTTTTCATGTCTTCAAACCGACCCCGAGAACCAAGCACCACAGCCACAATCTTATCATCCTGTCCTTGCGTATCTACGATAAGAATCATACACCCAAGAGCACTGTCTGTATACCCTGTTTTTCCACCGATAATATTAAGGACAACCCCAAGAAGTTGATTGGTATTCTTAATATTGTGATTAAATTGGCCATCGGCTGAAGTTACGGTAGCGGTGGGCTCGCGGGAGAAATTCCAAATAGCGTCGTACCGTAGAGCATAAGTAACGGCCTTAACCAAATCACTTGCGGTTGAATATCCAGCATCATCGAGGCCAGCAGGGTCAATGAAATGAGTATCCTTCATGTCTAGTAAAATGGCTTTGGCATTCATCTCCGCCACCAAGTCCATGCCTTTGGTTTTAGCATAATCCTGCAATGCATAAGCAGCGTCATTGGAAGATTCAACGAGCATGAGTCGCATTAAACTGTTGACTGACAAAGTCTCACCAGTATAAAGATCTTGGCGTTCACCGTCGACTTTAACAGCAGATGGACCAACAAGCACCACGTCATTAGGACTAAATCTTTCCCACACAACGATGGCATTCAAAACTTTTGTAAGTGAGGCGACGGGCAACCTTTGTTTAGAATTTTTTTCAAATAAAATTCTGTCAGCCTTAACGTCATAAACTATGGCTGATTTAGCATCAAGATTTACATCACCCGCCGAAGTATTGAGAACTGGTAAATAACTTGTTTGGTTAACTGGCAAAATAAAAGCCTGAGTTAAGTGGAAAACCGGGTCCGGGGCTTTGTTTGACAGACTAAATCTTGCAATAAAAAAATAAGCGTTCCCAACCACAAGCGCACCTATAATAATTATGGGTATTCTAAACTCACGTTTCATGGCCGTTCCTTTCTAATCACTTATCAAACTTGATTCGAAGCTCTTTGAGTTGCTTCGGCTCTAACTCTGATGGAGATTCCATTAAGAGGTCGCGAGCATCTCCAGTTTTTGGAAATGCAATAACTTCTCGAATGTTAGGTTCATTATTTAACATAGTTACGAGACGATCGAGACCCCAAGCAATACCACCATGAGGAGGAGCACCAAAAGAGAATGCTTCGAGCATATGTCCAAAGTTTTTATTAATTCTCTCTTCTGAGAATCCCATTATCTGAAAGACGGCCTTAAGCCCTTCAGGGGTATGGTTACGGATACTGCCACCACCAATTTCTGAACCATTCAAAACGACGTCGTATTGGCTAGTGATTATGCCTTCAATATTTTTACCATCTAACAGGTCCTGATGGAATTCAGGCTTGGAAGCGGAAAATGGATTGTGCGTGAAGGTCCAGCCACCATCGTCAGTCTTTTCAAAAAATGGAAAATCGATTATCCAACAAAAGGCCAGAAGGTTTGGATCATTTTTATCATTTCTGATGTCGGGCCGATCGTTACCATATTTCTCCATGGCTTC
>JBBTYS010000018.1:0-1409 GCA_038078535.1 Patescibacteria group bacterium
GTTATCATTATTCATACTCAACTATTATGTCTTCGGCCCATGACTGGAGTGGCACGGCTGAAGACTTAGCTACCAATCCCGCAGTAGCGTTTGTTGTCAGTAAATAATCCCGACAGCTGTCGGGATTATTTTTCTACGACTGGTTTCTTGAGGAGTTCTTTGAGTTTGGCGAGATCGGCTTCCATATGGGCTCTGATTTGGGGGTTTGAAACAGCGTGGCTGGGATGGAAGGTTGGTACGAGTTCGTAGCTACCAAAGTTGAAAGTTCGGCCGTGGACGTTATCTAGAGGTTGTCGTAATCCAATACCATTCAAAGCTACGGTGCCCAGAGTAACAACCACCATTGGATTTAAGGTTTTTATTTCTTCTTTCAAAAAAGGTACGTGCGATTTAATTTCTTTTGAAGACAAAACCTTCCCCGGAGCAGGGGAATATTTTACGACGTTTGTGATGTAAATCTTCTTTTTATCGATGCCGATAGATTTGAGCACCTGATGGAAGAGTTTTTCGGGATGGCCAGTAAGAGGTCTAGATTCTTTGGCTTCATTCGGTCCTGGAATCTCAGTTACGAAGACGACTTTTGCGGGGACTGAACCGCTCCCGAATATCAGTTGTTTACCTTGGAACTTTTTCTTGAGAGATTTGTTTATTCTCTCCAATTCCCCTGGAGTTGTAGTGGAGGTTATCTTCATACAGGATGTAGTCCAGCCCACTAATGTTTCTCTTATCTTAGCAGACTTCATGAAAATTTGCAAGAGCTGATTGAGACTTAAAGTCAAGTGGATAATCTACCACTTCTTCTTTCCTTGAAGAACAAGCCATTTTTTGATATTATGGCAAGGCTATTGCATGGGTGCGTAGTTTAGCCCCGACGAGCAAAGCTGTCGGGGAGCCGACCGAAGCGTCGGCTTGGTAGAATAATATATGCCTGGATTCGTTTATATTCTTAGGGATTTAAGAAAACACTACTATATAGGTAGTACAGATAATCCAGACAGGAGAATGTATCAGCATGGATTGGGTCATACTAAAACTACTGCCAGAATGCTTGTCCCTGAGGTAGTGCTTGTTCAGGAGTTTCCAGACCTTGCACATGCTAGAAAAGTTGAATTGAGGCTTAAAAGGTTTAAGCGTAAAGATTTTATAGATAAAATAGTCAAAGAAGGTTTTATTAAGCTGGGTGCGTAGTTCAGTGGTAGAACGCGTTCCTGATAAGAACGAGGTCGAAGGTTCGATTCCTTCCGCACCCACACGCAGATTTGGGACAAACCTTTCAAAAGGTTTTTCCCAACGATTTCCAAACGTAAGGAGGTCGGAGCTGTAAAGTCTGTAGATGGGCCCGTAGCTCAGCTGGTAGAGCACCTCATTTGCAATGAGGGGGTCAGGAGTTCGAGTCTCCTTGGGTCCAC
>JBBTYS010000019.1:0-3076 GCA_038078535.1 Patescibacteria group bacterium
ATACCTGGGGCGTTGGCACCAACCCAGCTCGCAAACTAGTTGGAACTATTGAAGAAATCCAAAAATTTAGAGACTATTGGGAAAAAGAACGTGAAAAGCTGGACTATGAACTTGACGGGGTGGTTGTTTCAATCAATAGCACCCAACTTTATGATCAGGCTGGTATCGTCGGCAAAGCTCCTCGCGGTGGCATCGCCTATAAGTTTGCTCCTAAAGAAGCCCAGACAATCGTTAAAGATATTCAAGTCCAAGTAGGTAGGACCGGTGTCCTTACGCCAGTCGCACATCTCAAACCAGTTAGTATTGGTGGCACGACTGTCAGCCGGGCCACACTCCATAATATAGATGAAATTAAGCGCCTCAACGTAAAGATTGGCGACACTGTCATCGTGGGCCGGGCCGGAGATGTTATCCCAGACATTTTAAAAGTTTTGACTGAGCTTCGAACAGGAAAAGAAAAAGAATTTAAACTTCCAACTAAGTGTCCAGTCTGTGGCCTGCCAATCAAAAAAGAAGAGAGCCAAGTGGCTTCTTATTGCTCAAATATAGACTGCCCAGCTCGTCAAAGGGAAACCATTTATCATTTCTGTTCTCGAAATGCTCTTAATATAGATGGTGTGGGGCCAAAGATTATCGACGCACTGATGGACGCTGGCTTAGTCCAAGACTATGCCGATTTATTCTCACTCAAAGTCGAGGACATTCAAAACCTTGATAGATTTGCAGAGGTATCCAGCAATAATGTAATCGCCGGCATAGCGCAACGGAAAAAAGTGCCATTAGCACGCTTTATTTATGCCCTTGGCATTATGCATGTTGGCGAAGAGACTGCACGAGCTCTCGCTCAACATTTCTTAACTTTTAACAAATTGGCTGAAGCTGGCGAAGAAAAACTAACTGCAATTGAAGACGTTGGTCCAGTTGTAGCCTCTAGTATTATCAACTGGTTTGAAAGACCCTACCACGCAAAGGTAATTAAAAAATTTAAAGACTTGGGAGTAACCATCATCCCCGACAAGGGGACAGTCAAAGGTAAACTTTCTGGTAAAACTTTTGTTATCACTGGCACCTTAGATTCTATGAGCAGAGAAGAAGCTGGTCAAAAAATACGTATACTTGGAGGTAAAGTAAGCTCATCAGTCAGCAAAGAAACTAGTTATGTCCTCGCTGGCTCAGACCCAGGCTCTAAATACGACAAAGCCCAGAAGTTAGGAGTTAAGATTCTGGATGAAGTAAAATTCCTGGAAATGATTGGCTAATCGTGCTAACTTAATCCCATGTTATCTGATACTGAACTAGACCATATTGCTAAATTAGTAAGAGTGAGCATAGCGCCCGAACGAAGAGAGCAACTCAAAACAGACCTCTCTTCAATTTTAGATTACATAGAAAAACTTAATCAAGCTGACACGAGTTCTGTTGAGCCACTCTACCAAACTACGGGTCTTATTAACGCCACCCGTGATGACCAGCCATCTTTTTTGCGCCATCAAATAAAAAATCTAGAGATAGAAAAGCTTTCAGAAGGAGATGTGATAAAATCCGATTCCACAGATCCTGAATCTTATATGATTAATAAGTATGGATACAAAAGACTTATACTGAAAAATATTTTTGAAAAAATTTTTCTTAACAAACAGATAAAGCTTGTAACCCGAAGTGTGGCTAACAAATTTCCTACAACAAATATATATAAATTAGAAAATACCGAAAACATCTACGCACTAGAAATTTCTGGAGAAGATAGTGCGATTATGCATGCACTTAAAGTAGCCAACCCTCAAAATCAAGACCCTGAATTTCATAATAAAATTTTTATGATTTCAGAAGAAGAGTTTAACCAGTATCCACAAGGGATAGCCTACACTTCTATTTCTCAAGTTCCTGTTTATTCTAGAGCGGTTGGATCTCCTCCACCTGAAGGATTTGGTGAGGTTTTCGACCTTCTTCTCGGCCAAGTGCCACACACATTAAACCGTTTTGTAAAAGTTAAATCAATCCTAAAGAAGTGATTCCTGAAAATCTAACAATTGTAAAAGCTCGTGAAGCCCTGAAAGCAGGTGATTTTTCAGTCCAAGAACTAGCTGAGCATTATCATAATAAAATTACTAGTGAAGATAAAAAATATAATTCATATTTAACCGTCTTCGATAATCCGATGGCTAGTGAGGGGGATGGAGTACTTGCTGGAATACCATGTGCGATTAAAGACAACATGCTCATTGAAGGCACACGGGCCACAGCTGGCTCAAAGATTCTCGAGAATTATATTTCTGCCTACGATGCCACCGTCATTAAAAAACTTCGTCTAGCCGGAGTAACGTTTTTGGGTAAAACAAATTTAGATGAGTTTGCTATGGGTAGCTCAACAGAAAATTCAGCCTATGGACCCACAAAGAATCCTCATGACACCAGCAAAATACCGGGAGGGACTTCGGGTGGCTCCGCCGCCGCAGTCGCTGCTGATTTGGCCGTCTTTGCTCTAGGCTCGGACACTGGTGGTTCAGTCCGTCAGCCTGCCGCCATGTGTGGTATCGTAGGATTAAAGCCAACATATGGACGAGTCTCTCGACATGGCTTAATTGCCACGGCTTCGTCACTCGATCAGATTGGACCACTCACAAAAACCGTTGAAGATTCAGCTATCGTTTTAAATACCTTGTGTGGCTATGATGTTTTTGATTCCACCACTGTCAAAAACGAAGTGCCTGATTTTACAGCACACCTAAATGACTCTATCGGTGGGTTAGTTGTCGGCGTACCCAAAGAATTCTTTGGTGCTGGCATTTCTGCTGAGGTTTCAGAAAAAGTTAAAGCCACCATCCAGACTCTTGAAAAACTTGGCTGTAAAATCAAAGAAATTTTTCTACCAAACTTTGAATATGGCCTTGCCTCGTATTATATTATTAACCCAGCAGAAATATCAGCCAACCTCGCTCGTTTTGATGGTATCCGTTACGGCCACTCAACAAAAGATTCAGACAACCTCTTAGATACTTATATCAAATCTCGAACTGAAGGTCTTGGTGCAGAACCAATCCGACGTATCATGCTTGGCGCTTACGCCCTCTCCTCT
>JBBTYS010000020.1:0-10888 GCA_038078535.1 Patescibacteria group bacterium
CACTACGCATGCAATCGTTGCTGGTTGGAGCAATGATTTTAATGGCGCTGTCGAAAACTATAAAAAAGCTACGGCATATGATGTGGCGGGTAGATACGAATATAGAAATCGCTTCGCTCAATACCTGTTGGATTATAGCGTTGATAATGAAGTTAAAACCACAGAGATTCAAGAAATCTATAAATATGCCATGCAACTAGAAGAGAAAAATGTTACTGAAAATCCTCAAGACTATTTACCCGAGCTATATCTTTCTCGCTTCAATATTGTTTTGGGAAAGTTAGATCCTAAGTCTCCTTATAATGATATTGCCTTACAGCATTCACTAAAAGCCCTTACTTATTCTGAAACATTTGTAAGAACTTATTATGAAATAGCCCAGGCTTATCTAAATAAAAAAGATTATGTTAATGCTACGGCTCAGTTCGAGAAGGCCATCCAGCTAAATCCTGACGTTGGAATATCTTATTGGTATTTGGGTGCAGTTCAAATGCAAACTGGTCAAGTTGATGAGGCTTTAACCAACATGACAACTGCTATCAAAAAGGGTTATGTGATTTCAGAAAATGACTATCTTAATCTTGCCAACGTCTATGTTAAAAGAAATGATTTTGTAAGTCTCGTGAGCGTGTATGAGGGCCTTGTAAAAGTTGCCCCCGCAAATGCACAGTACATGGCTTCCTTGGCTGTAGCTTATGCTCGTGTTGGGCGTATCGATGACGCTGTGGCGGCAGCCCACCGAACAGCCGAAATAGATGTAAATTTCTTATCTGAAGCAAGAAGTTTTGTAGAACAATTAGGTAGAACTTGGTAAATAAATAAAGACCTCGGCCGGCGGCCCTCATTGTTTTTCAAATGATTATCGGGAACGGCGACATGGCTTCGGCAATAACTACAATGGAAGTCGCTCATCGCGATGGTGTTTTATTTTTTGCTTCTGGCGTATCAAATTCTCAAGAGACCAGAGAGTCTGAATACGATCGAGAGGTTCAGCTCTTGCTCTCGCAGAATCGATCGAAACATTTGGTCTACTTCAGCTCACTCTCTGTTTTCTATATGAAGTCTCGCTACACTGAACACAAGCTGATGATGGAAGGCCTTATCCGCAGAGAGTTCCCAAAGTATACAATCATTCGCCTCGGCAATATCACATGGGGAACGAATCCAAAAACCATTATCAACTTTTTCCGTAACCGAATCGAGAATGGTGAATCAGTCGAGATACGAGATGAGTATCGCTACATAATCGACATCGATGAATTTCGCCACTGGATCTCTTTGATCCCCACTTGGAGCTGCGAGATGAATCTGACCGGACGAAGGATGAAAATCATCGACATCATGAACGAGTATGTCTATCTAGGCTCAAAGCTCAATGTATAAAGTAATTATCCTTTATTTACCCGCCTGTGACGCTACGGTGCGTATGGTTTTAAGCACTATGCCTAAATCTAGAAGGAAAGAGCGGTTCTTAATGTAGTAGAGATCGTATTTTAATTTCTCTGCAGTGTCTTTGATAGAAGAGCCATAAGGATAGTTAATTTGAGCCCATCCTGATAATCCTGGTTTAATTAAATTTCTCTCTTCATAGAAAGGTATCTCTTTCTTTAGTGTGGAATAAAATTCAGGTCTTTCGGCTCGAGGCCCGACAAGGGACATGTCTCCTTTAACCACAATCCAAAATTGAGGAATTTCATCGAGTCGAGTCTTTCTTAGAAATCTTCCAACTGGACCAATGCGTGGATCGTTGTCTTCAGTCCAAACGGCTCCAGTCTTAGCTTCTGCATTTGGAATCATATTTCGGAATTTTGTAAGCTGGAAAGGTTTTCCGAGCTTTCCAATTCTTGTGTGGCTATAAAAAATTGGTCCTTTTGAATCAATTTGCATTGCCAAGATTATAAATGGATACAAGAGGAGAGATAATATTCCAAATATTAAACCAAAGACAATATCATAAGCGCGTTTCAAGCTTTCGTAGGTACGCTTTGAACCTTCACTAAGATTTTCTAGGAACCAAACTTGATTAATAGCTCCAAGTGGGACTTTGCCGGTGAGGCGTTCGTAGAAATTAGCAAGACTGTAGAAGTTAATCTTCCTTCCGAGCGATTTGTAGAAAGCATGGGTGATGTCTGGTAAGTGGTAGGCTTCAGGGCTAATGATAACCGTATCGAGGTCTGAGGTTGTTAGGGTTTCGGCAAGATGTCCTGCATCTTTGGGATCGATAACCTCTTTAAGGTTGTAACCTAACTGAGGATTTTCAACGATGAAAGTAGCGAGCTCTCTTGATTGTTCATTGTCACCAACAATAAGAGTTAATTTTTTTAGTCTTGTTTCAACAATACTGTTATAGGAAGATCTCCCAAGCGTCTCCAGAATAGTAAAGATAATTGTAAATATGGCTAAATTAGTTTTTGGCGCAATGCCAAAGAAGGGAATTAAGTAAAAGATACTTGTCGATATGACCGTAACTACAATTATGGTTTCAAAAAGTCTAGAGTAAAAATATACGTTGTTTCTTAAGAACCTAGGTTCGTACAAGCTGGCTATATAGAAAACCAATATCCAAATGGCGAAGATAACAATAAAGGGGAGTAAGTGAACAATGTACTCTTCTTTAAAGTTAGAGTCGTAACGGATTTGCAACATAGCCAAAAGAGAGGCATAGAGGAGTGCAATATCTATAAAGAATAGAGTTAATTTACGCATAAACTAGCGTGTACAATACCATATTTTTAAAATAATTCAAGAGACAACATTAGCCCCGCGTGTCTTTATATGGCTATGCTATAATAAACTTAACTATCTATACCATACTGAAAAATGATTTTAAATAGAGTGAAGCACAGACTAGTTGTTGGTTTCATGGCTATTTTTTGGATTGTTTTATTTTTTGTGCCGAATGCTTTGGCCGATACTGTTGGCGACAGGCGTACATTTTTTGTGAACTCTTTATATGATGCCAGCTCTCGGACAAGTATTTCAGCGAGCTTGATTAATGTTAGTTCAAAAGCGTATTTTTATGTCGAGGATGGATATACGGACAAGCTTAGTTCTAGCGAACTGACTTTGTTTAATCAAAGGTTGCAATCTTTGGCTCAAGAATTTGATAACGTTATATATCCTAAAGAAACCGAATTTTGGGGTTCAGAACCTAACCCTGGAATTGATAAAGATCCCAGAATTGCGATTCTTGTCCAACGCCTTACTCCTAGCACGGGAGGATATTTTGACACGGTCAACGGCTATAGTTTGGCCCAAGTAAACAATTCCAATCAAAGGGAAATGATTACGATTAGCATAGACACTTTGGGCAATAGTCATGTTTCATCTTTCCTCTCTCATGAATTTCAACACCTAATCTCCTTTAATCAAAAAGAATTACTTCGTGATACCACAGAAGAGATTTGGCTAAACGAATTGCGTTCTCAGTATGCAGTCACTGTTGCGGGCTATAATCAGGACTTCAGAAATTCAGACCTTTCAAATCGTTTGAGATCATTTTTAGATAAACCGACTGACAGTTTAACTGAGTGGATGAGTTCTAATTTAGATTATGCTCCAGTAACTTTATTTGGGCATTATCTTGTTGATCGATTTGGACCAAGCATTTTGCAGGAAACTTTACATGGCTCATCGAATGGAATTGATTCAATTAATGCATATCTCTCTAGTCGCCATCAATTTGAAAATTTCTCCGATATTTTTGCAGATTGGGAATGGGCAACATATTTTAATAATCAAGCTCAGGATTCTAGATATGGATACACGAATCCCAGCTTAAAATATATTCAAGTTTCACCAACCGAACTAAGACAACTTAATGCTTCTGGTCCAAATATGTTTTCCTATTCGCTAAAGCCTTGGCAACCGATGTGGAATCAATTTATTTTAGATTCTCGGGCATCAGCCAGTAAAAATATTAAGTTCAGTTGGCAGGGTTCAGGTTTCCAAGTTTCGTATGCTGATGCAAGTGGAGTGCCCCGACTTTTAAATAATGGTGATGTTGTAACTCAGTCTAAGTCGGGGTTTGTGCTCATGCCGACTTATATAGCCAAGACGTCAGGTTTTGGTAATACTGAGCCTTCTGTGCCCCTTGCTCTTACAATAGAATATACTGATCAGCCCACCACAAATACCTCTTCAGTTCTTAAGGATGGAGCACTTATAGCCCATGCAGGTACGCCTGATACTTATGTAATTTGGGGTACATATAAACGATATCTCGCACCAGAAGTTTTAAAGTTCTATGGTCTTGAAAATATAAAGGTCAACATTGTCCCAGAGGCAGTATTCCAATCTTACATGCCATCAAATTATATTCGCGCTATTGATGAGAAAAAAGTTTATGCAGTTTGGCCAGACGGAACAAAGCATTGGTTAAACATGACTGCACAAACTTTTACTGATTCCTATCGTGATTGGAATTCGGTATTTATTGTAAATAATTTGGAGTCAAATTTTTATCGTATTGGTGCTGATATTAAAAATTAAAAAATAAATTAAAAATATATTAATTAAAAAGTGGATGAGTTATCCACTTTTTAATTATCAAAAAGTTTTTTTTATCTTAAAATTAGTGTAGTAGTTTTTGATTCTTGTTAAGCGTGCAGAGAGGTCGGACTGTCACGCAAAAATAATTTAAGGAGGAATGGAGAGAATGATTCTCACAAAGACGATCATTGTCTCCTCAGTAATCACAAATATGGTAAAGCGCAAAAAAGCAGCAAAGAAGACAGCAAAGAAAGGTAAGAGAAAAGCTGCAAAAAAGAAGAGATAAATTTTTCTTCTAAAAGGGCCTCGCGTTTGCGGGGCTCTTTTCTTTTTACAATAGAGTAATAAGATAAAAGAAAACCATGAAAATAAACATTACAACCAAAAACATTACTCTCGATGCTCCACTAACAGTATTTATAGAACAAAAGATGGGTGGTTTAGAAAAACTCATTCACAAATCTACAGCCACTGTTCTGGTTGAAGTTGGCAAACCGTCCAAGCGTCATAAATCAGGGCCAATCTTTTATGCCGAAGCTAATTTAAAAATTGATGGCAAACTTTTGCGTGCTGAAGCCACTCATGCTGATTTACGGACAGCCATAGATAAGGTTCGCGATGAGCTCCACATTCAAATAAAAAAATTCAAAGAGCGAAAAAAAGATTTTTCTCGAAAACCAAAGAAGTAGTCTCCATTCCTCATCCGCCAGACATCTTCGAGATGTCGCTTCGTCCCCAAACCATTCTCGACACGCCTCCGGCTTCTCGGTGCTCTTCGAGCCACCTTCGTCGCCTCAGCTAAGCTTGCATTGCAGTTCGCTAGCTGATTGGCTTACTAGCCACATATTATATCAGCCAGCTCCTGCAACGTCTCGATTGTCTCGAATTGGTTTGAGGCCTCTTTATTATTTAAAATGAAAAGCCCGCGAAAGGCGGGGGCACGGACCGAAGTGCGTGCGGGCTTTTCACGGGCTACCAAGCTGCAGGAAGTCCGGCGTTCTTCTTCCATTGGAGTAATATGCAATTGGCATCTTCGCTCGAGACCTCGAGCATTTCTGCCATAGTCCGTAGCACCTCATCTCGAGGGTAGGCCGCCACGAGAAGCGCTAGGTTCGTATAGTCGGTGTTGAAGCAGTTGACGATGATCTCCCTGATTGGCATCTCAATCTCCTATCATTTAATTATACACCTAAATTCATATTTTGTCAATATTATATATAAGGCCCAAGTGTGGTAGAATGTAAGGATTATGGCCTTTTTATCTAGTCTGTTTGGGGATGCGAATAAGAGGTATATCAAGTCCCTTCAGTCGACAATCGATAAAATAAACTCTTTCGAGAAAGATCTCGGAGAGCTTTCGGATACTGGACTTAAGGACAAGACAGCAGAATTCAAAAAACTACTTAGCGAAGGCAAAACTCTAGATGACATATTGCCAGAAGCCTTTGCGGTCGTTCGTGAAGCTTCTAAGCGCACTCTGGGCCAACGTCACTACGATGTGCAGTTAATCGGAGGAATTGTTTTGCACCAAGGCAAGATAGCGGAGATGCGTACTGGAGAAGGTAAAACTCTTGTAGCCACTTTGCCAACTTATTTAAATGCCCTTGAAGGCAAGGGTGTTCATGTTGTTACAGTTAACGATTATCTTTCTCGTCGCGACGTAGCTTGGATGGGCCAGATTTATGATACTTTGGGCCTAACTGCATCTTGCTTAAATCACGAGATGAGTTACCAGTACGACTCTTCACATATAACTAAAGCAGAAGATATTGAAGAAGACACCGAAGGTAGTTTTAAAATTGTTCACGAACTACTCAGGCCCATAACTCGCAAACAAGCCTACGCTTGCGACATCACTTATGGCACGAACAATGAATTTGGTTTTGATTATCTTCGAGACAATATGGCCTATTCCAGTGAGCAGATGGTCCAGCGTCCTTCTGTTGAGGGTGGCCATCATTTTGCAATTGTCGACGAAGTCGACTCAATTTTAATCGACGAGGCCAGAACCCCGCTTATTATTTCTGCTCCTGATGAAGACTCTGGCGAGCTCTATCAAACTTTTTCTAAAATTGTCCCTCAACTAAAAGAAGAAGAAGATTATAAAGTCGATATTAAAGAAAAAGCTGTCACGATTACCGAAGCTGGTATCGAAAAAGTTGAAGGAATTTTGGGCATGGAGAATATTTATGACGAAGGTGGCATGAAATATGTTCACCACTTAGAACAAGCTCTTAAGGCTCAAGTAATATTTCAGATCGACAAGAACTATGTCGTTAAAGATGACGAAATAATTATCGTGGACGAGTTTACTGGTCGTCTAATGCCTGGCCGACGTTGGTCAGAGGGTTTGCACCAAGCCGTTGAAGCCAAAGAAGGTGTTAAGATTCAAAAAGAGTCACGCACTTTGGCTACAGTTACATTCCAGAACTATTTCCGTTTATATAAAAAGATTTGTGGTATGACTGGTACTGCCCAAAGCTCAGCCGAAGAATTTCATAAAGTTTATACTTTGGACGTAATTAGTATCCCTACCAATAAGCCGGCAGTCAGAAAAGATTTACCCGATAAGATTTTCAAAAATGAAGTTGGTAAATTTAGAGCCATTGTTCAAGAAATTAAAGAACGCACTGCTACTGGTCAGCCAGTACTCGTGGGTACGGTTTCAATTGATAAAAACGAATACCTATCGCTTATGTTACAACGCGAAGGTGTACAACACACAGTTTTAAATGCCAAGAATCACGAAAAAGAAGCTGAGATGCATGCCCAAGCAGGTCGTCCGGGTTCTGTGACCATTGCTACCAATATTGCGGGTCGCGGTGTTGACATTATCCTTGGCGGTAACCCACCAGACAAGGAGCTTCAGGCCAAATCGCTCGAAGCTGGAGGTCTCCACGTTATTGGTACTGAAAGGCACGAGGCTCGGCGCATCGATGACCAGCTGCGAGGTCGTGCCGGTCGTCAGGGTGACCCAGGTTCGTCGCAATTCTTTGTTTCAACCGAAGATGAGCTCGTGCGACGTTTTGGTGGCAATAGCCTGACTAGCATCATGGAACGTTTAGGCGTGGGGGAAGATGATGTGATTGAAAATCGCATAGTTTCAAATTCCATTCAGCAAGCCCAAGCTCGTATCGAAGGCTATAACTTCGATGCTCGTAAATACATCCTTGAATATGACGACGTCATGAACAAGCAACGCGAAACCGTTTACGGCCTACGTCGCGAAGCTTTGTTTGCTGAAAGTGCCAAGTATATTATAGAGAGCTACCTCAACGACTATGTGGAGCGCATGATTGGTTTTCATGCCTCTGAGCACGAATGGGCTGTTAAAGAATTAGTTACAGCAATTGAAGCCGTTGTTGGAGCCGATCCAGAAATCACAAAACAAATTACCGAATTATCAGAAAAGAGAGACATTGAAGAATTAAGCAAATTTTTACAAGGATATATTTCTACTCTTTATATAAAGAGAGAGGCAGAGCTGAGCGCTGAACAGATGCGTATTTTGGAGAAGCTCGTTATGTTGCGAAGTATTGATGAGCTTTGGGTTGAACATATCTCCGACATGGAACATTTGCGTAACTCGGTTCGCTTGAGAGCCTATGGTCAGCGCGACCCATTAGCAGAATACAAAGTTGAAGGTCAACGCATGTTCATGCGCCTCCTCGATTCTATTAAGGCTCAGGTCGTGGACGTAATTTTCAAAGTTAGTATGGTTCAAGCTCCTCAGCCTGTTAAGGCCGTTGAGGGCAGATTAAACGTTGAAGGTGAGACTATCGTTGAAAAAGAAGCTCAACGTTCAAATGCTATTCACAACTCTGAAGATGACAAAACTGGTCGCAATGACCCTTGTCCTTGTGGAGCGATTAATCCTACTACCGGCGAAGTTTATAAATGGAAGAAGTGCGGTATGATTAATGCACCACACCACATTAGGACCTAAGATTTAGAATAGAGAGATTTTAAATGACTAACAATACTTTTTCTTGCGACCACAACGTCAGCTCTGCTTTTTAAAATAATTTTTTGGCGAGTGATGAGAGCATGGCAATTTGGACATATTACCATCAAGTTGTCTATTTCATGTGGGCCACCCTCCCTTTTTGGTATAACGTGATGAGCATCTACGCATCTATCGTAAGCACACAGTTCGCACCTATTTCCATATCTATTAATTGCCTGAGTTCTTATCCAAGCTTTATGTTTTTTAATTTCTCCGTAAGAATATTTTCGATTTCCTAATTTTCTTCTTCGATAACGAATATTCCAAGTAGTTGCTCCGCCATATCCCAATTGAACTAATCTGTCGGATATTTCTTTATCAATCATTTTATCCAAATTTTCTAGAATGTAGTCGTCTACAAACTTGTGGGGAAGTTTTTCCAGTCCGTGTTCGCCACGTTCTTTTTTTAGCTCAAAATAACCATGACGCTTAAAACGTTCTTTGTGCATAGGGCAGTAGCGCTCGCTAGTTGTTTTGTGGCGAGTCAATTTTTCACATCCTTTGATTATGCATTTAGGCATGGTATAAATTAATTTTAATAGAAAATAGTTGTAGTAGCAATAGTTTTTATCAACAAAGGACAAGAATCATTTACTAATTAATAATATGAAAACTCACACACTTAAATTTAGGGCGGTCAATAAGGACACTTTTGAAGCGATTGAGTCCAATAAGAAAAAAGTGGAAACTCGAGCGGGCACCGTTAAAAATACCAAGATTGAAGTTGGAGATGTTTTAAAATTTGTCTGTGGTAAAGAGTCTTTCGAAAAGAAAGTTTCAAATATAAAAAAGTACAAAAATATTAAAGCGATACTGAAAGATTATGAGCCCAAAGAAATAAATCCAAAGCTAAAGACCGAAGGTGAAACTATTGATATGTACTACAGCTTCCCTAAATATAAGGAAAAAATAAAAAAGTACGGACTAATTGCGTTTGAATTAAAATGAGACCTATTTGGTGGGGAGTAATATTTTTTGTAATTGGAATCCTTGGTTGGGTGGCTGGGGTTGTTTTTGCCGTAGTATCAGTGGGTAAATTAAGACTTTTGCCAAATATTTTTGGAATAATTGCTATTATTAGTTTGCCCATAGCTCTAATTGCCGAATTAGCCAGAAAGAAAAATAGAGTATAATGGTTAGATGTCAGCTAAATTCTCTTCAATAAAACTATCTCGTTCGGGATTGAAACTTTTTCAGGAGTGTCCTCGTTGTTTTTGGTTAGACGTTCATCATAAAGTTAAAAGGCCACCTGGTTTTCCATACACGCTTTCTTCCGCGGTGGATTTTTTAGTTAAACAAGAATTTGATAAATATAGAAAAGCGGGGACACTCCCACCGGTTTTGGCACGCCACATGGCGGGGGATGCTAAATTATATAATGGCCCAGAGCTTCCAGTCTGGCGGGAGAACTTTAAAGGCATTCAATATTTTGATGATGGCTTGAATGCTTTGCTGTATGGTGCAGTCGATGATGTTTTACAATTGGCTGATGGCTCTTTGGCCGTGATTGATTACAAATCATCTGGTTCTCGCGAAATTAAAATTTATGATGACTATCAAAAGCAGATGGATATCTATACTTATCTTTTAGATCAAAATGGATTTAAAACTCACACCGAAGCTTACTTTGTTTTTTACCAAGTCGATAAAACTGGTGGTGGATTTCAAAATTCTTTACCATTTGTAGAATCTCTCAAAGCTGTCCGCGCCGACAAGAGCTGGGTCCAAAATGTATTTGAACAAGCTGTCCTGTGTGCTCGAAGTGCCACGCCTCCCGAGATGATTTTGCCTTGTCCACATTGTGTCTATGTCCAGCAGGCGACCAAACTCGGGAAGATTTCTGGAGAAGATATGATTGTTGAATTAGAATAATTTTTTGGGACCCAGTAGTGAATTTTGAATTTTTGCTATGCCGACAGGCATTTCAAAACTCTACTATCTGGGAAATAAAAAAGAGCCTCGGCCTCGTCTCGGTTTTGACCGGACGAGGCTCGGGCTTCGCTTTCGCTCTTGGGTTTGCTTGTAGAATCTGACTCGCTTCTTGGGCCTAGGTTTTCTTAGCTTCTTTGACTCGCTTGCATCCTTTGGTTTACTTCAGACGTTTGACTCGCTTCGCCGTCTTGGTTTACTTGTCTGTTCAGGCTCGCTCTTCGATCAGGGGCCACTTATGTGCACCAGCCCATTTCTATAGACTGGATTACTCACCGTCCATGATTCGCTTCAGGTTCTCGGTTTTATTATTGACGGTGACTCGTTTTAGATATTCGGGTTACTTCTGCTTCAAGACTCGTTTGTTGATCATGGTTTGCTTCGGTGCACTGACTCGCTTGACGAACTTGGTTTACTTGTACTCCTCGACTCGCTCGGCGGGTTTGGTTTACTCGGCGGTGA
>JBBTYS010000021.1:0-2772 GCA_038078535.1 Patescibacteria group bacterium
TGAAAGAATTAAGTGGATACCAACAGCACGAGACATCTGTGCCAAACGCACAATCGCTGCTTCGACGTCTCGGCCATATGAAGCCATGAGGTCTGCCAACTCGTCAATAACTACGACAATCGCAGGCATAATTGGTTCGCCCTTGTCGGTAACCTTGGCGTTGTATGAAAAGATATCCTTTGAACCGACACTTGAAAGCTGACTGTAACGTCTATCCATTTCTGCCACGGTCCACTTCAAGGCACCAAGAACTTTCTTGTTATCAGTTATAACTGGAGTTATGAGGTGAGGGATATCATTGTATAAAGTTAACTCAACTCGCTTGGGATCAATAAGAATTAATTTAAGTGCATTTGGAGAATGCTTGTATAAAAGAGAAAGCAAGATGGCATTAATCGCAATCGATTTACCACTACCGGTAGCGCCGGCGACAAGCAAGTGAGGCATTTTCTCAAGGCCGGCAAAAACGGCCTGACCAGAAACATCTCGGCCCAGAGCAATCGGTAAGAAATATTTAGACTTAGTAAATTCTTCATTATCAAACATGTCCCTCAAGCCGATAATTGCAACTTTCTTATTAGGCACTTCAATACCGACCAAGGATTTACCTGGAATTGGTGCTTCAATACGAATTGGGTGAGCAGCGAGAGCCAAAGACAAATCTGGATTTAAAGCTCCAATGCGAGAGAGTTTCACGCCTACGGCTGGACGCAAGGTGAATTGAGTAACAGTTGGCCCGATAGCGACCTCGCCCATTTCAACATCAATACCAAAGTTAGAAAGCGTACGTTTAATAATTGTGGCGCTGGCATTGATATCACCAGTGACAGCTTCTTCTTGGTCACTGTTAAGCAATTCAACAGAAGGCAATGCCCATTTACCAAGCTTGAGGTTTTTAATAACAAACTCTTTATCGCTCATCGGCTCAGCTTTGGTAGGCTTAGCTAGTGCCGTAACGGCTGGTTTAAATTCGGGCTTCTTATTAACGTCCATGATTTCATTGCCCTTCATAACTACAACATCAGTAGACTTATCGTCTTTTGGCGCCTTAGCAAAGATACTAGAGATAGAAATGTTTAGTGCTACCAAGATAGCAATCAAAGCCAAAGCAAATAAAACTATTGTGGAAGCGGTAAAGCCGATTGATGCCAACAATGGATAGCCCAGAATTACTCCCAAGTAGCCCCCGTGCTCGATTCGCATATTGGCTGGACCTTGGCCAAAGATATAAAAAAGCCCGAGGAATGTGAGTATGAAAAGAAAAGTACCAAACACTGCGCTAGTATAAATCCTACGAGAGAGTGATTTTACAAAAGATAAACCCAAAAACATAAACGCGAGGGGTATAATAAAAAAGCCCCAGCCAAATAATGACCGAGCTGTAAGATTAAATAGTTCACCAGCCTTACCTGCTTTGCCAGCAAAGCTCAAGAGACTCAACAAGGCGAAACTAAAACTCACCACACTCCAAATACTATTTTTGGTTTCTTGTCCGATATCAAAACTGGAGACCTTGTCTTCTTTGGCTGGCCTGCCCCGCTTTCTTGGCTTCTCATCCTCCACTTCCTTGTTCTTTGGCGGTCTTCCCATACCAGGATAGTAGAAATTCGACATACGCTTCTGTTTTGCCTAGCAAAGCACTGTATGAAGATTTTCTGTGTTTAGATACGTCCAGATAATAATTCTAGGGTAAGCGCATAGCAAAACCAGTCGAATTTTCACTACCTGGCATATCTAAGTATTATCCCCGAAATAGTTTACAGAATCAACCCCAACTCATCCACTTTTTGTAAAAAAACAGGGCCCGCTCACGCGCGCCCTTTGGGGACTTCTCTTTCCTAGGTGCCCTCTACCCGGAGTTTTATTTGTGAAGGGAGTTTCACCTCTCCCGACCTTCTAGTTCTACCTCATGAGACAATCCTCTTTTGTGAAGGAGCTGGTCTCCGGTGCGGGCGCTTAAGAGCTTTACCGCAACCGTGCCACTCCGTGTTTAGTTCTGGTTTCCTCGAATTGCCACGCCGACCATGATGGCGACGCGGTTCCAACGCTGGCGAGTCTCGGCCTTGAGATTCGTCTTCGCCAGAACCGGCCGCACCTTTTTGGCAATCGCGGGCTTGGTCCTTTCCCACGTCTCCGCGGGCATCACCTTGTCGATGCCGATGGTCGCCACCACTTCGGTAATCCGACCCTGAAGCTTCAAGTGTTCAAACAAAGTCGCCATGTCTCTGCCCTCTTTGATTGTTAAGCGTTAGCCTGTCCGCTCCATAGCAGATAGGCAAAAACTGTATTGTGTTCTAAGTATAGCACATATTGGCCATAAAGTCAATAGCTAAAATAGGCATATTTATAGCATTATAAAACCGCCCACTGGGCGGTTTTATGTAAATGATTAACAAGCAAAAACTGGGTCGGCGACGCATCGTTCGGAAGCGAGTAGCTAAGATGAAGTGCAAAACTCAGTAGAGTTTTGACACGGTGCGTACCGACCCAATTTTGTGAGCGACTACTCCCCCTGATTAGTATTCATGAAACCGGTACCGGCTGGGATGAGGCGTCCGATGATGACATTTTCTTTGAGACCACGGAGATAATCTTCTTTGCCAACGACGGCACTTTCGATAAGAACTTGAGCAGTCTGTTGGAAGGATGCAGATGAAAGGAAGCTGTCGGTTGAGAGTGAGACCTTTGATACACCCATCAGAAGCTGTTCACAATTTGCTTCACGCTTCTTATCAGCACGAGCCATTTCGTTTTCTTGCAGGAATTAGCCCT
>JBBTYS010000022.1:0-2852 GCA_038078535.1 Patescibacteria group bacterium
CATTCTTAACGTTGCTGCTGCTCAACGTCTTCTCAGAAGACTGTGTGCTGACTGCAAACTAGAATCTAAAGCTAACCAAGCTGAAATCACAATTATTGAAACGGCACTCAAAGATATGCCAATGTCATATCAAAAAGAACTTTTATCAAAAGATGGCTACACCATTTCAAAGCCCAATCTTGAAAATCCCTGCAAACAATGTGGTGGCAAAGCTTTCAGGGGGCGAATTGGTATTTTCGAAATGCTTGAGATGACCCCTGAATTTGAAAAGATAATTTTGGGAGTTATTTCTGATGGCGCTATGCGCGAAGAAGCTAAACGTCAAGAAATGATAACGATGTTCCAAGACGGAATTTTAAAAGTATTAAAAGGTGTCGTATCATTAGAAGAATTATTAGAGGTGGCCCAAGAGGGGGAGTCGGCATAATACATTATGGAAAATACCCAAAAATATTTAGAAGAACTCCTAACCGCTGCAAGCCAGAACGGTGCTTCAGATTTACATCTTTCTCCAGCCACATATCCAACTCTTCGGGTAGATGGGCGTCTTGTTCCACTTGTTAACCAAGAAATTCTTGGCGGTGATGTTTTGAGAGATTTAGTTTTAAATCTCGTTGGTCCTGAACGTCAAGCTCGTTTTCTTTCTGAGAAGGAAATGGACCTATCTTTAGAAACACCGACCGGCGGTCGCTACAGAGTTAACGTTTACCAATCTCGAGGAACTTTTGCCGCTACTTTACGCGTCATCCCACCCAAGATCAAAACCCTTGAAGAGTTGCGACTCCCTTCTATATTAAAGCTATTTACTAAACTATCTCAGGGCTTTGTGCTTGTCGTTGGACCAAACGGTCATGGCAAATCAACCACTATCGCCGCCCTCTTAGATATTATAAATAAAGAACGAGGTGAAAAAATTATAACTATCGAAGATCCCATCGAGTACATCTTCACCCCTGAAAAAAGTATCATCGATCAAAGAGAAGTCCACCAAGACACGCTTTCTTTTAGCCGAGCCCTGCGTTCTTCTCTGCGTGAAAATGCAAATGTGGTTATGATTAGTGATTTGCGAGACTATGAAACCATGAGTGCAGCAATTACTGCAGCTGAAACTGGGCATCTTGTTTTTACCACCCTTCACACCAACAGCGCTTCGCAAACCATAGAGAGAATTCTTGATAGTTTTCCCCCAAGCCAACAATCTCAAATTCGTAGCCAACTTGCATCTACTATTTCCGGTGTTGTGTCTCAAAGATTAATTCCAGGCATTCAAGGTGGCCTTGTTCCGGCCGTTGAAGTCATGATTGCAACCTCTGCTGTACGCACCCTAATCAGAGACAATCATACACAACAACTTGATATGACCATTGAGACTGGCCAAGATGTTGGTATGATATCTATGGACAAGTCATTAGCTGACCTAGTCAGAAGAAAAGAAATAAGTCTTGATAGGGCACAATTTTATTCAATAAACCAAGAAAATCTTAGAAATCATAATGGAATTTAAATACCAAGCCAAAAACACAGCAGGGCAGATTATAGAAGGGAGCATAGAAGCTCCTAACGAGGACACCGCAGTTTCTATTCTTCACACCAAGCAGTTAGTGGTTTTGTCCCTTACTGATTTAAAGAAGGATATTTTTTCTAGAGACCTAAATCAGTACCTATCTCACACCACCACCAAAGATGTTGTGGTCTTTACACGTCAACTGTCGACCCTTATTGAAGCGGATATGCCGTTGGCAGAAGGCTTGCGAACCCTAGCCCAACAAGTTGATAAACCAGGCTTAAAGAAAATTGTTATGGAAGTAGCCTCAACCGTTGAGGCTGGTTCTACACTTTCGGGTGCGTTGGCCATGCACCCAAAGGTGTTCTCCTCCTTCTATATTAAACTTGTTCAAGCTGGTGAGGTATCTGGTAAGCTGCAAAGCTCTCTACTATACCTAGCTGATTATCAAGAACGTAGCCAAAGCATCAATTCTAAAATTAGAGGTGCGCTTGTATACCCAGCCTTTGTTGTTTCATCCCTCTTAATTGTGGCACTTATTATGGGTGTTTACGTTCTGCCCCAACTGTTATCAGTATTCAAAGACTCCGGTATTACTGATTTGCCACTTAGTACTCGCATGCTTATGGCTGGAACTGAATTTTTAAACAAATATATTTACTACATTGTAATTGTCTTCATTGCTCTTGGATATTTTTTGACACGATACTTAAAAACTCAAGAGGGAAGAGCTTGGCGCGATAATCTTTTGGTAACCATGCCGGGCTTAGGTGCCGTAGTAAGAAATCTTTACTTGGCTCGGGTTTCAGAAAGTCTTTCGACCTTAATTAAATCTGGAATCCCAATCCTCGATGCAATTAGAATAACCTCTGACCTTGTTGGCAACGAAAACTACAGAAAAATAATGCTGGAGGCTGAAAATAACGTACGAAGTGGTGGAACCATTTCAGAAGTCCTCACTAAGCACAATGAAATGCCTCCACTCTTTAGTTCAATGGTTTCCATCGGTGAAAAAACTGGCAAACTAGACTACATGCTTGAGCATGTATCAAAATTCTATAAATCAGAATCTGAGGCAGCCATAGGAAGCATTACCCAACTCATAGAGCCAATTTTAGTATTGATTCTCGGCTTTGCCGTAGCCATCCTTGTATCAAGTATCCTTCTGCCTATCTATAGTCTTGTTGGTACTGGCTAAGACACAAAACAAGGTTGATGTTGATATCTTAATTTGCGCTAGTTAATGCATGTCATATAATAAGTGCATCCAATTAAGCATATTTTGAGCATCTAGGTTTGGCCTAAACCCACACCCTGCGCTCAAAAATTACTATTCGCGTTTACTAAA
>JBBTYS010000023.1:0-1629 GCA_038078535.1 Patescibacteria group bacterium
ACAAGGAACTAAAATTTATATTGAAGATATTAGAGATTTAAAAACATTTCTTTCCCTAAGACCTCACACTGGACCTTACCAGTTTGTAATAATTGATGATGCCCATCGTTTAACCACTGAGGCCTCAAATGCTTTTTTGAAGATATTAGAAGAGCCATCTAAGCAGGTTGTCTGCCTACTTATTACTAGTCAGCCCCAAGAATTGCTACCAACTATTAGTTCGCGTTGTCAGCACATTTCGTTTTTGGCTCAGCCAGATTCAGTGGTATCAAAATCACTCTCTGAAACTAAATTGTCTAAGACCGACCAAGATTTGATTGTGGCTTTGGCTCGGGGACGAGTGGGTTGGGCAAACAAAGTGGCTAATTCTGGCGACATAAAAGACATGAAGCGGGCAATAAATGATTTTTCTCGCATGTTAAAGAGCCCAATTGCTGACAAAATGATTTTTGCTAAAATAATGTACGAGAAACAGCCCTACCAAGAAGAAGTAAATTATTGGCTAGCTTGGGCCTATGCTAATCGTGCCAACCTCTCAAACTCTCACAATATTCTTACTCAACTCCTTTCTTTAAACCAATACATCAATCAGCCCCAATACAATCACCGTTCTTTACTTGAAAATACTCTAATTAACCTTTAGAATAAGGCCTATGTACCAGGTAGTGAAGATTCGACTGGGTTTTAGTAATGCCGGCCATACTAACTATTTGGTAAAGTAAATATAAATAAGTGATTCCATGAATGCACATTTAGGCCTAAAACCTAAGGCATGTGTCGAATCTCTACTACCTGGTGTATAAAGAGCTTATTGCGAGCAGAAAGAAAGAATTTGATAGTGCCCTGGAAGTGGCTAAGACTGAAGCGGGGGCTATTAGAACTGGCCGAGCCAACCCATCGCTGGTTGAAGACATCCCCGTTGAATATATGGGTTCACGTTTGCGTATCAAAGAATTGGCCAGTATTACGGCACCTGAGCCTAGGGTTATTGTCATTCAGCCTTGGGATGCTGGCGCGGTGCCTTTTATCGAAAAAGGTATTCGAGAAAGCTCTCTTGGGACAAATCCCGCAAATGATGGTCACGTTATAAGGCTTACTATCCCACCATTAAGCGAGGAGCGTCGAAAAGAATTTATAAAAATTCTCCATCAGAAAATGGAAGAAGTTCGTATTCGGGTCCGTCAAACCCGAGAAGATATTTTAAAGAAAGTCCAAAACGCAGTTAAAGACAAAACTGCCCGTGAAGACGAAGCTTTCAGAGCTAAAGACGAGCTTCAAAAAATTGTTGACGATGTTCACAAAAAGATGGACGACTTGGTTAAGAAAAAAGAGCAAGAATTAATGACAAGCTAATGCTAACAGCTATAATCTTCATTATTGTTATTGGGGTGCTCGTACTCGTGCATGAGTTCGGGCATTTTGTATTTGCAAAACGAGCTGGCATGCGGGTGGATGAATTTGGTTTTGGCTTCCCCCCACGCATGTTTGGCTGGAAGAGAGGCGAAACCACCTACTCTGTAAATTGGATTCCATTCGGAGGATTTGTAAAAATATTGGGTGAAGATGGTGACACTCATGGTCCTAGAAGTTTTGCATCAGCAAGTTTTGGACACCGCATAACAGTGATTC
>JBBTYS010000024.1:0-36199 GCA_038078535.1 Patescibacteria group bacterium
GAGCATCAGACTCATAATCTGAGGGTCGCTGGATCGTTCCCAGCAGGGCCCACTTGAAAACCCGATTTTGTAAAAGAAAAGTCGGGTTTTTTGTTTTACTTAGTGTCGATATTTAACGGTTTTTGTAACGTTTCGACACTAGCAGTGTAACACCTGTGTAACCCTGAATGATCTCTATACGGCTCTACCAGAACAGAAGTAAGATCAGAGCGGACGGCACCGCGCCCATCTATTACGTGCTGGCCAGTGGCAAAAAAAGGAAGTACATAAGCGCAAAGCGATACCTGAAGCCTGCACACTTCGACAATGCTGCCGGGCTCGTATTGCGTGGCGCGGACAACAGCATAAAACTGAATGCCTACTTCAAAAGGCAAATGACCAGGCTCGATGACATCATCATTGACCTGGTGAATGACGGACAAGAGCCAACGTTTGAAAAGGTTGAAACGAAATACCACAACAATAACGGCAACGACTTTATAGCCTGGGCTTTCACTGAACTGCAAAATCAAAAAGGAATTATCCGCTACTCTACGTGGAAGCTGTACGAACACAAGCTGGGGGTACTGAAAAAATATAAATCCATAATACCGTTCAACACTATCGATCATTCATTCCTGACGACCTACAAACATCATGTGGTCATGCAGAAAAGAAAAGCCAATGGCTACTACCAGGACTTTGCTTGTATCAAAAAATTCTATCGCATTGCTGTAATGAAAGGACTAGCCAAAGGAAACCCGTTTGAAAATTTCAGAATGAGCAAAGAGGAAACGGTGCGCGCCTGGCTTACAAAAGATGAATTATTGAAGCTGCATGATCTACTGAAAACTGAAAAGATCACAGAGGCAGAGAAAAATACATTGGTTCACTTTTTGTTCAGTTGCTTTAGTGGCCTGCGCTTTGGCGACAAGATCACCTTTGATGCAAGCAACGTGGAAGATGGCCGGATAAAATTAAAAACATCCAAGACTAGCAAGCATGTGTTGATCCCATTTAATGACCAGGCGCTGGATCTACTGCCAGATGTTCTCCATCGAAACCTAAAGCATAAAAACTCACGGGTGAATGCCGACCTGAAGGCATGTATGAATGCTGTGGAGATAAACAAGCACATCACCTATCATTGCAGCCGCCACACCTTTGCAATCAATTGCCTGTTGTTGGGTATTGATTTGATAACGGTACGCGATTGGCTAGGCCACAAGAGCGTGACCACTACGGAGATCTACGCGAAGATTGCCGCACAGTATTCGGATGTGAGCATGAAAAAGTTTGATGGGTTTTTTTTGGATAAAACTTAAATTAAATCAAAGCCAGGATTTGCCTGGTACTAGCATATCAACCGCACCTAGATCGTTCAACCTGGGGCAAACAGTGAAGTCAATTTTTTTATGGACGCCCTGTTTTTAGGTTTTTAAACGAAAAAAAGGGGTTGAAGGCAACCAAACCCAATACCCCTTTTTCCATTCCTAAACACAATCCCCAAACAAAACAGAGGATTATTTTTTATTGGCCACAGTAACACTTACGGCCTTTACAAACAACATAAACCCCAGCGCAATGGCAGACACAACCAGGCCGGTATCGTCTTCCTTCTTCTTATGCGGAATAATCTCCACCATTGGCTCAAGTATCACCGGATCAATGATGATCGTTTGCCTTGCTGGAAGGCTCTGCTTTTTAGAATAGCCGCTACTCTTTGTTTGCAACATTGGAACGCTTTGCTTTTTGGAGTAGCCAGATGGAACAAATGACTCAGGTATAAGTGAAGCTTTGGTATCGACTATTTCGGATTGTTCCTTTTCTTCTTTGCAGCTAGGGCAATCACAACCGCATGTTTTACTTTTATTGTTACACATAATTTTAAATGGTTTCGGGTTGAGTGACTACTTTTTTTACTGTTGGTATTTCATGCACCACTTTTTTGCTGTTGATGAGATACACGGAGGGATCGTTGCCTCTGTTTTTCTCCATCACAGCATAGTTCTTTGTGTGTGTGAACTTATCTGGTCGGTTTGTGAAGATAACTACCGGGGCGTTGTAACCGGATGCTGACCCCCCTCTTGTTTTTCCATCCGCATTGCGCTGCATAAGTATTACCCAAATGGTGTCTGGATATTCCGTGCGCAGGTCATCAAGCCATTCATTGCTAAATTGCCCCTTCACTTTCGTGGCGCTGTCCACAATTATCATATCAAAATGGGTGGCAATTTTTTGCAACCCTTCTTTCGATTTTGGAACATCGGGAGATACATACAACTTGGTCACGTTTTCGGGTTTCAGGTTTCGCTTTATGGATGCAATGGTATCCTTGCTGTCTAACCCGCCTTGCTCCCAATCCACCAAGGCTACTTTCATGCCCATGTCAATGGCAACATCGGCAATTTGTTTGGCTAATTCAGATTTGGAAGAGTGGTAGTCACCTTCAATCACAATTTGCGATCGGAAGCGCTGTTGCTCACCTAAAAACTTACCGATGGCCCCTCCAAAAGTAAAGGTACCTTCCGGTTTAGCTGGAGCCTGATCGGCTGTCATAAATCCAAATAGCTGTTCCACCTTACTCACTTTAGGCTTTTTTTTTTGATCCCCATTCACTCCGGCCAGATACTCCACTTTCATCTTAGGCCGTGGATTTTTAATGATGGCCACTACCTTGCTTTTAAAGGTGCTGTCAAGGGTTACTTTCAACTCTGAGGCTGCATTCTTTTTCGCTGCCTGTATTGCGCCCGAAAGCCTTGCATGAATGTCATTCAATAGAGGCTTACGGTCCGGGGAGCTGCGCAATACTTTAGCCAGGTCGCGCTGAAACATTTCCAGCGATAGAGCCGACTTGGTTTTACCATCCATGTTGGTGTAACGTTTCATCATCTGCAATTCTTTGCTGAAACGCTTTACGGTTACAGGAAATTTAACGTCACTTTTTACAACTGCTTTTGGCTTTGCAATCTTGACAGTTTTCTTTACTGCTTTCTTTACTTTTTTGGAGGAAGAAACTCGTGGCCTTGGTCTTTTACTTTCGCGCTTTGACTTTGGTTTCTTCGCCACTATGATCCGGTAGTTTATAATTGGATATTCAGGTTCACCAGAATTTGTCACTGCATAAATTTCTCTCTTGCCTTTTCCAAGTGAAATATCAACGTAAACCTTACCCTGTTCACTTTTATAAATTGGCCTATCCCAATTATCTTTTTTTCCGGTTTCAGTTAGTAAAATTGGCTTCACTTTTTTCTTCTGCACAGGCTTGGACTTCGGCTCAACCTTCATCACTGCCTTTGGCTCGGCTTTTTCTCTGGCCAGGCTCTCCAGCGACTTCACGTGCAGCTCGTAGGCTTCCCTAATATCAGCATCGGCAAGCATTTCATTCCATAGGTTTGGATCGGTGAAGTTGCTGCTTCCCTCTTTCACAATGTTGTACGTGTCTTTATTAGCTTCATCAAGTTTTGATAAGCCGACCTTTTCAATCAGGTTCTGGTAAGTGGTTAGGGTTGTCATATTACGCTGCTAGTTTGAGTTTAACTTTTACTGCTCTTGCTTTCAATGCCAGGCGTAGCCGTAGCACGTTTGCTTTATTGACCTCACCAGGAGATGGGGCTAGATTGGGTTTCACAATTAAAACCCTGTCGTTGATTAATTTCGATTCGGTAAGGCGCTCTTCAATTTCCTTTGCTACTGCTTTAATCACGTTGTCACTTACTTGCTCCGTGCCCTTATCTGTGCCCACTTCATCTATGATCATATCCAGTTGATAGGCTTGAAGTTCTACACTGGCGTTGTGATTGCGTTGCAATATCTCCACAACCTTTTTCAATTTACCGGCCATGAATGCGGCCACCATGTAGTTGCTGGTCTTGTCGAAGCGACCATCGTCCATGAGCTTGAAATTATCATTGGTCTTGGCAATGATTGCCCCGCCATCAGTGCTAATGCTTTTGCCGTTGGCCAGGCTGGCAATTACTTTCACGGCTTTGCTAATGGGTACTTTGATCATGTTCTCCGAGCTTACCTCGGGTGGCTCCCAGCCATCTGGCATGAGGCGACCTTTCAACGTCTTACCATCGCTGGTTGTGTAGCTGATCAACCGGCCTTTATTAAAATCGTCATTGCCATAACTTTGCAATAGGTTGCCCGATACAATGTAGGCCGTGCCACGGTCTTTCGTGGTGGATTTGATGGCTGCTTGCCATTCGTTTTTGAGTTGATCAAACGTAGGTTGCGATAGGTTTGAACTTACGCCCATGATGGCGTTAATATCTTTTACTTTTGAAAGGTTGATGTCGATACGCTTCTTACCTGAAGCTATAGCTACTTGCAACTTCATGTTGCTGGGCAAAAATGGTTTATCGTTATTCAAATCAACCTTAACACCAAGGCACACTGCTATGCTCTTTGCGCTACTGGCATTCTCCATGTCGAGCAGATAAAACACTTTGCGGCCTACGGTGAAAAAGTTGATTATATCCGTCATGGCCTGTTGGCGATTGTTTTGCTTCTCAATCTCTTTGGCTTTCTTTTCTGCTTTGGCTTGTAATAAAAGCTGCTCGCGTTCCGATTTGAATTGGTTGCGCTCAGCTTCTGTCTTTAAGGTTACGATGGCTTTTTCTTTGTCAAGGTTTTTTATCTTCAGGGCGTAGTCCTCTTCAATCTCCCGGCCAATACGTTTCAGTGTTTCGGTCGTGCTAAACTCATATCTGTTTACCAATATGTCGCGCAGCTCCCGGGGGTCTTTTCCTTCCAGGGCTTGCACGTACAGGTTTTCCAGTTCGGTAACACTGTATGGTTTCTTCAGTATGTTCACCTCGCACTTTTCAATGTAGGTGTTATCGCCAAAGGCACTCTGTCCACCCTTGCCAACTATTTTGATGGATTTGTCGATGGAGGTTGCTTTCAAATCCAACACATCTACTTCCAGATCGTATTCGTCAATCTGTTTTAGGTATTCTATTTCCTCTTTGTAAAGTTTAAGGACAGTTGTGTAAAACTTTTCCTGCATGGCAGTTGGCAATACAGCCACGCGGCCAGAGACACGGTGCGCGGCATCTTCCATTACCACAGCGTTTCCGCTATCTGCGGATGAATCTTTTAGTTTCAAAGGATCGTCTAGCAGGTCGTTGATCTCAGGGTTATCTTTTAAATAACTTGTCACTACGCGATCACCGTATTTGTTCAGGAAGTCATCTACCGATAACACGGCCTCACTTTGCTTTTGGTTTGAAGTGGTGTTGGCATCGAGGCTCTTTAGTTTCTTTTGCAACATCATCATCAAACGCTTTTCGGCAGGGATGGCAGAGAAAACATAATCGTAGATAGGCTTGTAGATTTGCCCGGTGCGTGGCCATCAATTAAAATGGTATCTACCACGTTGTAATGTTTGTGCAGGTAGTTGAAAAAAATCCGGTTCTTTCCGGCTGTTACGCGGCCTTGCTCGTCCCAGGTGGTGTGCCCTCCAATGATGATGGCTGCGCTGCCATCGTTGGCCATGCAATCCAACGCACGGATGGCCATTACGTGATCGAGGTCGCGAATACCATAGCCGTCTATTTCCTCTGGATCTGAGAGCCTTCCAAATGGCGGGTTGGTGATCACTGCCGCAAAACTTTCATCGCTATACACGGCCCTGGTTGCATCCTTGGCCGTGACTTTAGCAAAGCCCTGCACGGATAAATTCTCGCGCCTTACAGGGTCTATTTCATTTACATAAAAGTCTTCCGGGTTGGCGGCAATAGTAAGCAATCCATTGCCTGCACTTGGCTCTAAATACTTGCCCGGCTTATCCACACCGCAGAAAATTCCCATCAAATAACCGATGGGTGCGGGGGTGCTGTACTGTTGCAACAAAACCGACTGACTAGTACGGTGACTTAAGTTCACCTGCCCTTTGTATAGCTCAACAATACTGGCAAATTTCTCTGCGATTGTCTTACCTGGTTCATGCGCCAGCTTGCGGGCTTGCTGTACGATAGCCAGTTCGGTTAGTTCTTTTACAAGGTTGCGATCTGTGATGCCGAAGGACTTAGCTAATTTTTCAAGGGTGAGTTTGTTCGGCCTCACCCTTCCCTCTCCCACGGAGAGGGAAGAATGCAGTAAGGATTCAACGGCCTTAACATATCCTTCCTTGTTCATTTCTTAATCACTTTATCAATTTGAACCAGTTCGAGATTGCGAGCATTACATAGCTTAATAAATTCTTTCGCCTGGTCGAGCTTCCAGATGGCCGCTCCTATTAATCCTTTCTTTGGGCGATACTCCTGCTCTTCTGCGTTGCGTTCGCCTTCATAGTGGATATACACATCTTCGCGTTCCTTCACCAAGAAGTAGCTAAGAAAAGTATCTGACAACCGTTGCCAGAAATTGCGCGTTGACTTTAAGCGGATGAAATAAGCATCGTGACCTAGCTCATGAACGGTTTTCTTTCGTGGCCGGTGAGCGTACATAGCCCTGAGATTGTCGGTATGTTTTCCCATCACCGTTTCTTTATTTGGATCAGTTCTGAACCTGTTATTTTCACCAAATGGTTAGGCGTGGTGAATTCATTGAAGTATTTCTTGGCTCCGATGCGTAAGCCCATAATTTTTTTACGTTGCCAATACACTGCACCGTAAAGTGGCACTGTGGCCGTACCCATGATAACGGTGGAGTCTCTCAACACAAGCCCTTGCAAGGTGTTGTACTTATCGCGATAGCTCCATGCTTTGGCGGCCACACTGTCTTTATGAAAAACAACCAGTGTATCTTTAAGAGGCAGCGAAGTGAATACCGATAATTTAGCCTGTACCTGCACGGCCTGTTCTAAATTTTTAAGGTTCTTTTTTACGCCTTCAATTTCTGTGAGGAAACTTAAATGACTGGTAGTGGCCAGCTTGCGGGCATCGTTAAGGTTGAGTGTAAGAATTTCACTTTTAGCAACTTCATGCCCCCACTGATTCTTATAAATAACAGAAGTTAAGCTATCCTTTTTTGCAATTTGTAAAACCTGTGAGTGGC
The DNA here is from genome assembly GCA_038078535.1 of Patescibacteria group bacterium. Taxonomy (GTDB): domain Bacteria; phylum Patescibacteriota; class Minisyncoccia; order 2-02-FULL-40-12; family GWA2-44-9; genus 2-01-FULL-41-21. Next base: position 6,985 of record JBBTYS010000024.1, read on the forward strand.
GTTCTCTCCAGCTTCTAAGGCTTTTATATTGCAACCCCACAGTGCCAATCAAGACAACGATCACAACTGAAAGGATGATGTAGATTCTTAGTTTCATTTTTTTATTTCGATATGATTATTAAACCCCAGCCGATGAGCGTTACAAGAACAGCCACAGCGGCAATTATTGCGGAGCGCCATTTTTCTAAACTCGATACCCTGCCATTGGTTGCGGTGGTTTGGAGAAGAATAGCGTCTAGCTTTTCATCCTGCGCCTTTTGTCGTTCATCTATACGTACCAATAGTTCCATATCGATTTCTGCATTTACCTTCTTTGCCATTAAGTCGTTGTTTTTAAGTCGGCTTCTTTTGGTTTTTTATCGCCCCTGGTAGTGAGGTACAGCAGCAGCAGTGCCGCACCTATGCCCAGGCCAATGCCAATCGTTCCTTTGTTTTCGGTTACTACTTGCACGGTCTTTTCTTTGGCGGCTGTTACAAGCTCTTTGGCGGCTTCGTACACGCCACGAAATTTTTCAAGTCGTGCCATCCATCCCGCCCTGAACGCTTCCTGCGATGGGTTTTGCGCAATCAGTTTTTCAAGAAAATATTTTCGCTCCTCCAGCAAGGCATTGTGCAACTTCATTGGATTGGCTTTGTTGATGTTGGCCAGTGTGTCGGCTCCCAGCTTGCCATCATCTGAAATTTTCAAAACCCGTTGTATTCCTTTAATAGCGTTGGCCCCGCTATGCACTTGAAAATCATACAGTAAGTTGGCCACTTCCTGATTATCAATCTTACCAATGTTGGTGGTGTTCCACCTTGCCAGATAAAATTTTTCTACTGCATATTGTATGGCCGGAAACTTGGTGTTGTTTTTTATGGCTACGCCTTTCAATTTCTTTTTTTCAAAATCAATCAATGTCCAGCCTTCCCAATCTTTATTGAAGTTGCGGGCAATGCCTGCATAGGTTTCACCCCCTTTGTCGGCAGGGGCATTGGCGTATCCGCCTTCATTAGGCAGGATGTAATTTTTATACGCTGTTTCGAAGTTGGCCATATTAAAATTATTTGAATGCCAGTTTTTTAAGTTGTCCGGCAGGGGTAAGGTCTTCTATTTTAGAATCTCCTTTGATGTAGTTTTTATACACGTAGGCTACTACCAGCAAGCCTGTTACACCAAGGCCAACGGGCACGATGTACTTTGCTAGGCCGGCCACATTGCTCACGGTGTCTACTCCGCCTTTCACGGCACCCGCTGCGCTCTCACCAACTTTACCAGCGGTGTCCAGCACATTTACCAAAGAAGTAGAAGCATTGTCGGCAATCTTAGATACTTTTTCCACACCTGCATTGGCTGTGCGGTGGGTAAGGTTAAAAATGGAAAAAAGCCCAACCGTATTGAAGTATCCGAAGAACTCGCTACCAAATCCACATCTGGTTAATAGCGTACTTGCATTTCTGTCCCAATGGCCTTTGAATACTTCATTGGCTTTGATAGTAGCTGCTTCTGGTGCAAGTTTTACTTTGCTTGCAAACCTGCCTTCGGTAAACCACTTTACTAAGCCCTTGTGAAACACCAACCAATCGGCACACGTCCAGGTCACCGCTGTTTTGGTAGTAAGCGAAGTATTAGGCTGTGCAATCTTGTTAGTTTTCAAATCGAAAATAACAGGAGGTTGCGTGGGTTCGCCTAAAGTCCGTTTTGATAGTTCCAGTATCATAATGATTTTATGGCTTTCGCCTTTTTAAATTCTTTTACCTGCTCAGGCAAGTCAATCACTTGCGTGGAACGTTTCCACACGCCACGGGCAAAGCGGTATGACCCATTGCCATTTACTGAAACATCGGAAAACCCGAGTTCTATCAACTTAATGGCCACGTCATTGTTTGACCCTAATAGCTGAAGGCCACTTAATTTGAAGGTGCCTTCGTATTGCTGCCCTTGTATAAGTTCTGCTTTCATTGGTCGTGCGTTCCGGTTTTCATGGTGTTGCCTTTCAATAGGTTGGTAATCATTACGGTTGTAGCCATTACATCGGGCTGGTTGGTAAGTTCATGCACCAGGTTATAAAATGCCTCCTGCAAAGGCGCTGACTGCTTATACAACCACGTGCGTATGTTGGCAAGGTATTGCTCAGTGGTAGGGTTGCCACTACCACTTGCAGGGGCGTTGAGTTGGCCTTGTGCTGCCACACCTTCAACAGGTAAGCCCATCATACGCGAAGCCAGGCCGGCCAGCATGTCCATAGCCCTGTCATTGTTCAATACCCTATCGGTAATGCCGTTGAGCCCTGTTTTGCTTTCAACTGCCTGGCTCATTTTCTCCACTTCATGATCTTTTTTGATCATCTCTTTTTCAAACTCACGCACTTTGTTGTCAAGGGTTTTATTCTCGGTCTTCAACCACGTGTTTTCGGTTTCGAGATTGGTTACTTTATCTTGTTCAGTTTTCAAAGCATAATCTTTCCAGCTATCCATTGGCTTATTGGGTTGCGATTGATGTGATGATGGCCTTGGGTATTGGGGCTTAGGCATTTGATCAGAGAATAGTGATCCCATTGTTCCTACCTTATTATTGATCTTACCATGGGGCATGGCAATAGTAGATGCTGGCAAGGTGAATATTTTTGCTATTACCTCTGCGGTGCCGTTTGGCCGATAGATTTCTACAATGACATCATTCGCGCCCATGTCTTTCACCTGCATGATGGCTTCCATGATGGCTTCCTGATTGTCGCCATCAATTTTTCGTGCCACGCGGATTACCTGGCCGTTGGGCAACTTGTAGCCCACAGATACCCGCCTGCGGTTGTTGCCTATGTAGATGAATATTTCGTTCATAAAAAAATTATTATCGGCTGTGTGTTATCTGAATAATATCTCCGCTTGTGCCCTTTAAGCGGATGTTGTGCGTGATATTTATAAAACCAATTGGCACTTTGTCGCCTGTTATCCACGTGCCGGAATTGCTATCAATTGTGCGTGTAGCTATCTGCACTGTTGTTGCTGCACTTATTATAGTTACATAGGCTGTGCGCTCTTCGTGCTGGCGGTATGGGTAAGCATCACCAAACTGTACCTCCAGCTCGCTGGAGCTTGCCAGGGTTATCTTAGCTCCGTTGTAGATTACCGTTGGCACCGGTGGAGTGAACGACATCAGTGCCGTCAGGCACACAAATAAGAGAAGTACTTTAATGGTTTTCATATTTGATTAGTTTTTTAGTTTAATACCAATGCTCCTTTGTTACCTGCGTAATACCTTCCCTCAATTGTCCAGGTCTCGCTTGTCGAGAAATTGTAATTAGAGTATATGAAAGGGTAGAACTTCGCATTACCAGCCCCCACAAAGTCAGAGACAAAAGGTGTCCCCCTATTTACTCCCCCTACTCTCCAGTCCCTTGATGGATTTGGCCAATGCATACCGATAACAAAGTCGCTCAATGGTGCCAATCCGGTCGAGTAAAAAAGATAGCTCCTTTGCGACTCCTGTGATCCAGTTAAATTAACACTTGTGTTCTCGGGTGGCCTCACAACAATTTGCTCATCCTCGCATTTGAATTTGTTAAACCATGTATCACCAAGAATTATCATGTTGTTGTACCCAGCTGAAATGTTTCCGCCTTGAAGCCAATTAAAAATCTGCTTATAGTAAAGACCGCTTTTTGCCGCAAATGAATGAGTGGTTGATAAAGTGCCCATGTTTCCAGAAGCCTGTGGATGAATAATGTCAATTGATTGGGTCAATGAAAAATTGGAGAAGGGCACATACTTATTCAAATAGATATTATTCTCAGATTGTACATCGATCACATTACCATCGATAGTAAATACTCTTCCCGCTGCACCTGTTGCTGTTGACCTGTTGCCGTGCCCGGGTAGCCAGTACAATGCATCACCACCGTCTACATCCCGAAAGTTGTATGCAAACTCACCAAATGATTGAGCACCTTGTGGCCCGGCTACTACATCCTCTGTAAACAAGTCATAATCATACTGCTCTGCAAAAGAGTATCCAGTTGGGCCGTCTGAATCATTATCAATCCAAGCACGGGTATTGGCACTGGCACCAGTGGGGCTAGCTTTTGACAATACTAAAAACGTGTGCGTCCCCGGATCCAGGTTACTCCAGGTAACGGTTGAATTTGCACTAACTAAAGTTGCATTATAAGTATCTATGGTTACATCCGCTGGTATGTTTGCATCATTTGCCCCACTTCCGTATATGTACAGAAAACCCGTTCCTCGATTATCCTTTGTAGAATTGTGCGAAAGTCTTGTTCCTGTAAACTCGCCCCAAACCCATACGCCATAAGTGCCCGCTGGATTGTTCACATTATTAATGTATAGCCCATTACCTGTGCCTGGTTGAACTGGTGACTTTCCCCAGAGTACAGTCCAGTCCGAATTCGTAGTAGAACCAACGTTATTAATTGTATTAAAATTCAAAACACCAGTACCTGAGTCATAAGTCTGTAGAAGGGCGTAGCCATTCTTATTTGCAGGATCAGCCGTTCTTTGGAAGTAAATTATCTTCTCTCTTTTTATTGTCCATGAAGAAAACGTACCAGACCCAACATGGATAGTACTGGCTCCCCGCGCTATGCCTGTTCCAGAATCATAGCTAGCAATCACATACACCACCAAATTATTAGCATCACCATACAGGGTAACATTATCACCAAGCACCAGACTGAGACCTGTGCCAAGATTAATTGTCAGTGCTGTCGGATGGGTAGTTGGTATAGCAAATGACGAGCTGCTACTACCAAGGGTAGAACTGTTTGGTAAAGAAAGACCCGTTCCTATTGTGAGCGTTCTGGCAGTAGGATGCGATGTGGGGATCGCCATCGATGTTGATGACGTACTTATTGTTGCTGTACCTGTGCCATGATTTCCAGCGTAAGTGCTGGAGTACCTGTTGTAAAAGCTTGGTACGTAAGAGCCTCTGCCTATCCCGTTGATACGGATTAAATCATCTTCCCTTAAACTTAACGTGTAACGGGCATATTTTCCACTACCTAAGTTTTGAACAATATCAACACCTGGCTCTAAATCCCATTTGGCTGGATGTGTGTCAGGGCTTTGACCTGCTGTAGTTGCCTGGTTGGCTCTGAACAACAGTGGACTTGATGCACTAGGATATGTAACAGTTTGATATTGTGAATAAGCAGTGCCAGAGGCCCAGGTGCCAACATACAATACACCGCTACTTCCATGACTTCCACCAAAAGAGGTTCTGATTTGAATGTCTGAACTGCCATTACCGGATTGCTTTAGAAGATCAGAAACTAAACCATAATCAGTTTTACCAACAAACCAATCGAAAGCAATTGCACGGTTTTGTGCATACGAAGAAATGGCAACTGACCATAGCGTAATAATTATGAGTATCCGTCTCATGTTACTCTTGTTTTGTTGTCACCGTTAATTTATCTGTTGCATACTCCAGCCGTTTTACCTGATCGGCTTCGATGGCGGCATCCGAATGTCTCAGCACCAATCGTATAATCGTATTGATTTGTATGTTGATGGCATCCATCTGCCTTTGAATAGGATCGAGTTGCTTCTGTAATGGCTCCAGTTGCTTTTGCAACTCGGCAATGTCTGCCTGGTCAGCGGGCGAGATTGGCACAACCACGGTTGAATCATTTTTGTCCGCTTCCTTAGCTTGTGAAAAACAAAGTGTTGTAACGAACACTAATAAAATGGATGCTGCTAAATTCTTCATAATTAAATTTGGGTTAAGTGAAACTTTTTTTTAATCCCATTTTCCAATTGAAGTAAGAGAACTTGATCCTATACGATAACAACTAAAGTATGATCCAGCGCGCACAACACCAGCTGCCGCAGTAACTAAAGAAACAGAAGGGACGATCGTGCCCGCTACAGTTACACGAAAAGTTCCTTTAAGCCTGAAATTCCATGTAGTCCCTGTACCAGCCGTTTGCATGGATGCTGGTGATTGTCCTTGTATCATTGTTGAGCCTGTCTGAGTGGCTGCGGTAGCCGTGTTACCATCGACTCCTACCGAATGATAAAGTACTGTCCCTATTGTTGCTCCTCCCGCTCCTAAGATATCAAATGCTCCATTACCAGAAGTAGCAGACAATGACGAAATACTAGAAACACATTCAAATAAATATGTTCCAGTTTCAAGTGTCAGTCGGCCATTGGCAGACACATTAAACAGTTTTTGTTCAGATGTTGTACTTGTTAATGTGTAATTTGCATCTTGAATTATTAAATTCATTACAGGAATAGCCCCTGAATTACCAATATCAGTAGTTCCGTAGATAGTGTTTGCATCCGTAGTTAACTTTGGTAAAATTGTATTGGCTAAATCGGCATCTGCAATTGCCCCATCTGCAACATTAAATGTTCCGGTAAATGTTGAGTTTGTAAACATGGTAGCCTTACTCTCATTAGTAACATTGCCTAACCCAACGTGTGTTGCGGTCACTCCTGAAACGGTTCCGGTAAATGTCGGAGAGCTAAACATGGTAGCCTTACTCTCATTAGTAACATTCTCTAATGAAAGATTTGTGCGCGCTGTTGTATAGTTTGCTAACCCAGAAAGATTTTCAGATTTAAGCATATCACCGCCACCGGAAATGGTTGCAAATTCATAATCTGTATTTCCGGCATTGCGCCTAAGATATTGCAATGCCGTGCCAGAAACCCCCGTCATTGTGGTTATTCCATTTCCAATAATCACTCCGGTAATTGGAAGAAAGTATCCATCATTATGTTTGTCGGCTATTTCAATAGGGGAAATCTGGGTTGTAGTGTATGGAATTTCAAACCAGGCACCCCCAACTAATTTCCAGTTTTTGTTTGTGTCATTTGTATGACAATAGAACCCATTGCCTCCGCCCCATGAAGTACTGCGATCAGCCTCTGTCTCGCATACATAGTAATTTTTAAAAGTCAATACTGCCTGAGCATTGCTTACCAACCCCGCACACATTAAAATAAATACAACAACTTTTTTCATGATCTTGCTTTTTTAATCTATTACAACTCCTAAGTTTCTAAGCGCTGTTTCCAATTTAAGAACCTTTTCAGTCAACCTGTAAAAGTTGTTTCGGATGATAGCCGCATCGTTTGTGTAAATAGTCAAATCGGTATAATTAGCAATTACGCTGACAGTTCCACCGGATGTAACGTTATTGACCAAAATCGTATTTACTGACTGCTGAGTTGCGGTTAATATATTACCGCTTGCATCAAATTGCAGAGAGCCAACAGGTGTACCTGAAAATGAACTACTAGAAGTGTATGAACTTAATTTTAATTGCCCTGTTGAAATCATCCTTAGTTTTTCGTTGGCCGCTGCGCCTGCCGCCATTGTTTTAAAAACAATATCAAAATCTTCAGACGCTCCTGTTAAATCTGTGGACACCGATGAGATAATACCGCCTATCTCATCTACTGACCCTGTAAAAGTGGTAAACGTTATTGCGCCTCCAAAACCTACCGCCTCTACACCTGAACTATTGCTTTTTATATCCAGAACATTTCCAACAGTAGTGGTATTTGTGGTTGTACCATAAACAACAAGTCCGGTAGTACTTAATGTTGCTTGCGCAGCAGATGTGCCAAGCGACAAAAGAATATTACCGCTCGCTTTAGTAACAAATTGAAAGCCCACATTTGCGGCACTTCCGGAGGCGGTTATAACTCTGTCCGCTCCCGCTAATCCGGTATCTCCAAAAGTGGCGTTACCGTTGGCCGGACTAAATATTTTACCACCAATAGCATTGGTGCCATCACTCACCATCAATTCAGTATTAGCCGCTGAGTTGGTGATACCGCCACCACCCGTTGAAGCAATAGTAACTGTTCCTGCCGAACCTGTTCCACCGGTAGTCAGTGTTATATTAGAGCCTTCAATCAATTGAACCGATCCTCCGGAGGCCGATAGCGTTACGGTGTGGCTAGTCGCATCAGAAGTATTGTTGATCGTTTGATCTCCTGTATTTGCTCCTGTAGCTGTTCCACCACCAGTTGCAAAATCTGCACCTGTTAATGCGGTATTAAATTCTGCCAGTGACCCCGTGATACCAACAATACTGGTTTGATCTCCTGTATTCGTCCCTGAGTTTATCCCGGTAATATCAGAGGTGAATGCCAGAGTACCTGCCGCGTCTTTAAGAGTATAAATTCTATCTGCGGTATTTGTGTTTACAAAATTTCCATTGAAAGTATTGGCAACGTTTCTCAAAAAGAATTTTGTGTCGTTAAAAGTTTTAGCCCCTGTTACTGTTTGAACATCCGCTAACACCATGTCACCCGATCCACTTGTTACCGTTGACGTTGGGATTAACCCGTAAGCTGTTAAAGCATCTGCTATCTCTTGAGATGTAGTTACGGCTCCTTGTTTTACAACTGCCGTAGCATTGAAAAAACCTAATTTTGCCCCAGCCCTGGTTTGAATATTTATAGCACCTTCTGTACCGCTTGCATTCGGAAGCCCGGATGTTAAAGACACATTTCCTCCGTTAGTGTCTCCTGAGGCATAGCCAGCTCCACCATTCAAATTAAGATTTTGGCCCGTGGTAGCCGAAACCAATCCAGTTGCTGCTGAAATAATCCATGAAGCAGGAGCTGCCAAGCTGCCTTTCACCGAAGTAAATGTGGCTGCATCGGGAGCTATTTCATAATAATTATCAAATGGGCTTCCTGATCTTATAGTTACTTTTCCTGCACCTTTAACATTTAATGAAAACCCAACATCAGCAGCGCTTCCACTAGCAGAAAGTGTTCTATTCGTTCCAGATAATCCACCATCACCCAATGTTAAATCTCCATTTGCCTGACTAAATATTTTACCGCCAATAGCATTGGTGCCATCACTCACCATCAATTCGGTACTAGCCGCTGAGTTAGTAATTCCACCGGCAGGAGCCCAGCTACCATCTGCTCGTAAAAAATTAACAGTGCCCCCCCCACTGGCTGGTACCAAGCCACGAATGGCGGTACCAAAAAGCGTAGGAAATAATTTTTTGCGTACTCCATTTTCATACCCAACCCATTCGTTGGATTGGTACAGGTAAGTAAGCACCCCATAGCCAGAAGGCACCACCAATGCAGTGCTGTCTGCCAGCTTGGAGCGTACAGCACTTGCAGGCACAACGCCTGTTTGCCCAATACAATAGGAAATGGGCAGTAGGCAATAGGCAAGTATGGTAACTAACCGTTTCATTTTTTACTTTGGTGGTTCTATTCCGTCAGCGACATTGGTTTTGTAATCGATTATGTTATTGATTCTTTTGGAGGCCAGGCCAAACAACCGACTGGCAATGTCGCTGCCGGTGTACCCCACAAACCCAAATCCTATTTTCAGATAATCAATCACATTTTTATTGATGCCCACAATTTCATCCATAAAAAAAAGAAAGAGGACAATCGTGATCAACGATGAAGTGACCGACAGCCAGTCTTCCTTGAAGTAGCCTAGCGCGCTGAAGGGAAGGTTTGCGACTTTAGCTTTCTGTTGAATGGAACGAAGTTTAAGGGTAGTTTGCAACACCATGCCCAGGAAGGCAACCGCAAAACATTGGAGGTACAAGATTAAGCTCATAGATTTAATTTTTCGGTTTTAAACAAAAATTGATTTTATCTCCATGTACCAATCGGCACCGTCCTTGGTACACTCGGCTTTGTAGGTGCCTGCTTCGAAGCAAGTCCATACTTTAGTTACGTTGTCCCACTGCGGGTCGGTCATTTTAAAATTGGCCGGCCACGTTTGGCTGTGTGCGCCCGTGGTGGTGAAGAATATGTCTATCTTAAGGCTGGTGGCATCGTTGGTGACTTGCCAGGTCTTAGCGGCAATAGCGGCCGATGGTTTGAACACCCTCTGTTTGCTGTTGGCCATATCCAACACAATAGGGTTGGCGGCTGCGTTGTATTGCACCAGGCTCACTTCGGCATCCAGCCCTTCGGCATCGCTGATTTTTACAAAACTTGCACCGATCCATTTGTAGTAGGCGTTAGATCCAGGGGTTTCCACTGTGGGGTCGCCAAGGCCAACACCAGGAAAATCTTTGGAGGCATCGATCACCAACACACCTTGCCCCTTGTTGGTATTGTTCCAATCTGCGGCAATGGTATTGCGTGTAGGATAGTCTTCCACTACGCGGTCGACCAATAATCTTTGTATGCCCCCCGGCATGGCTTTAGATTGTTTTTAAGATGAGTGCTATGCTTCCGGCTGCGCCAAATTTGATGAATATATCACCGTCCCAGGTTTCGCATGGCCGGTAGAGCGGCCATGTAGACAGTTCGTTAGGGTTGAGTGGAATATCGGGTTCGCCATCTTTCGAAAACCCAAAATATATTTTCTCGGCACCAACGTTTTGAATGGTGAAATCGATACAATCATTTACGGTTGTATCCTTGATTTGATTTACCCCATCCAACCGTGTTACGTCTGGCTTTCGCTTTGTATCTGCCATTGTCAGATTTTTTTGCGCAACCTGAAGATGATCTGGTACGATAACTCAGCCGCAAGATTGTTGGCAAACTCTGTTTTAATATCGAGTTTCTCGCCCCTCACCACCTGGATAAAAATATCCTTGTAACGGTCGTTGATGGGTGTATCACTACCGGCCTGCCAATCTTTCTTATGCGTAATGGTATGGTAAGTGTTGTTCTTATCTTCAATACCAATGCTATAGAATGCTATACCACCCGTGCCAAGTTCAATCACCTGCACACCATCGGCAAACTCAAAGTTGGTGTCTAACTCCTGGCTGTCGGTGTAGCGGCCTGCTACTGTTAAATTTGCTTTGGTTACGGTAATGGTCTGATACTTTGTTTTGTACCGCACCTCCTTGCCAAACTGATCCTTTAAGATGGTAACTAATGCGCTGAGATGTTCAATAATTTTTTTCAAGAAGCTTTCCATATTGTTAAAATTACTGTGCCTGGTTTGTCCAAATAGTTCCTTTTATGGTGGCTGCCATTGTGCCTGCCCCCGTCCATGTAATTCTATAATACCTCACCGGACTTCCAGTGAACTGCCATATACCGCCTTGAGTGGCAACATCGGTAGCAGTAAATGTGGTGGACGATATAGAGGCATAGTCTACCCCGTCATTGCTTCCATGAATGGCAATAGTGCCGGCCACTAGACCCGATATTTTAGTGGCTATAAATTGAACGGATGATACATTTCCGCTTTCGAGGGATGCATCAACCTGAACAAATCCTGTTGCTGTATTGGTTACAGTATCTGACACCAAAAGAGTTGATCCTAAGGCGTTGTAAAAGTTTCTTGCCTTTTGAGCTTGCCCGCTAAATGCAATGCATGTGGCAAGCATTATTGAAATGAATATTTTTTTCATGATATTTTATCTTTTAATGATGGAAAAATGGAGACGCAAAATTTTGCGTCTCCCTGCATTTTTTTTCTCGGTTTATCTGGCCCCTCTCAACTTCGTGCGGGTGCCCTTTAAGTGCAACTCCACAAAGTGATGGTTTACCACAGCTTCCAACACTTTGTCGATAGGAAACTTAATGGAGAACTGCATGGGCACGTTTTGCTTCAGCAATCGTGGATAGGTAAGCTGATAACCGTTCTGGCCTTCAAACTCATCGGTGTTGGCAGCTTGCTTTAACAACTGCTTGATGGGCAAGGTGAGGATAGGCGTATCGTTTTGCTTGATGACCAGGTTGGCGTGAAGCAACTGGATAGGACAGGCGGAGATAAGAGACGAGTAGGACACATCAACAGCAACGGAGTTGTTGGCAACTGCCGAACTTCCATAACCAAACTGAACAGCATCAATGATGAAGTTCACAAACTTTGGCAAGGTGCGCTTGTCGATGTTGGTAATACCTACGCTCTCGTCAAGCGCAGCCGTTAATAAGTCGATCTCGCCACCTCCCACGATTTTTGTCCGCACATAAAGGGGCTCGTCTTCAAGCACAATTTTCCTGTCTTTGATAGCACCGCGTGTTTCGCTATCCAATTCTGCAGCCCCGTAATTTTCGAGGTAAGCCAGTTCTCTCGATTTCAATGGTTTTCTCATGATTGATAATTTTTTTAAGTGGTTTAAATTTTTTTCTTTTTCCCAGAGGGAAGGATTACATGACGCTCTCTAATCCCAAGAGTTTGTTTTCCAAATTCTCGCCAAGGCCGGTGAGTTCGTCCAATGCGTCATTGGTTTCCATCCCATCTTCGTTGCCTTCACCAAGAAGTTTTTCATTCAAGTTCTCTACATCGCCAAGCCATCCCATTGCAGGGGCTGCACCTGTGGCAAGCTGAGGTATGAATTTGTTGATGGTACCTTTGAAGCCGGTGATGGCAGGTACTCCGTTGTCGGCAGCAATACTGTTCATTACTGCAATAGTGCCTAACGAGGCCGATACGATAGAGGCAGATTTGAATACCTTACCTCCAACCATGATGCCGATAAGACCGGCACCGAGCAATACCCAACCTGAATATTTGGGCATTTTACGGGCAACGTGCAGACTTACGACTGCCACGCCTGTACCAAGCGCTAAGTCAACTGCACCGTCCTGTAAATTTTTTGTGATCTCTTTTACGTCCATTTTTTTGAAAGTTTAATTGGTTTTAAATAGTTATAGCCATCACCTTTTTGGTGCGTTGACTCGATTTGGATTTGGATTTTTTACCATTAGCCTTTACTCCGGCTAGGGCAGGAGCAGCCACTTGTGCAGGTGCCGCTTGCGCTATCTGTGCTGGCGCTGCTTTGCTACCGCGAAGCGCAAAGGCCAACAGACCTACGCCAACAGCCACACTTGCAGCAATGGCGATGTACTTCACCGTGTTGCTCTTTTGCTCGTTTAGCATTTTGGTTTCCACCACTTCCGCTTCCTGTATGGGCAGTGTTACAATGCGGCCTTCTTCGTTTTGCACAGGCACAATGCCTGGCTTAGTGAATTGCTCTACCGCTGATGGCGAGGCATTGTTTTGAACCAGGGTTTCGGCAACCTGCATTGCTGTGGGCGCCACTTCCTCAATGGCTGCTGATATTTCTTTGGCCAGTATGGGGTTCTCTTGCGCGATAGACTTTGAGGCTATCTCGGTGGCAACCGGATTGTTTTTCATGGCCGATACCAACGGTGCCGCTTGTGGGTTGGCCTTTAATAGTGCAGCCGCTATTGTGGGCGACTTAGCGTTGATTATCTGAGAAGCGATGGATGATAATTTGGGATTACTGGTAAGCACTTTGGCCAGCGTGGCAACAGCGGGGTTTGATTGCGCCATCGCGTTTGTTACACTTGATGTAAGTTTTGATACCAATGGGTTTGAACCGGCAACTTTTGGTATAAGTGATTGCAGTATGCTTGTTGGAGCAAATGAATTTATGATATTAGATATGGGTAATGGTGTTACATTTGGGTCGCCCTCATCGTCAATGTCGTCAGTGCTTTCGGCTGTTACTGATGCGCTTTTTATTTCGGCATCACTTGCATGAGGTGAACTTGCACGGCCTTTGAACATGGTAGTGAAGTTGATAGGCTTCAACAGCGCGGCAATAGCTGCCAACACGCCCGCTGCGGCTGTGGTTGAAACAGGATCGCCTAATGAAGCTTTTGTGATCGCTATCTTTTTGCCGGCTTCCACGGCATCGCGCAGTTGCTGTGTGGTGCCTCCTTTACTTACCACCAGCTTCTCTACTACTTTTGCACGGTCCAGTAGTTTTTTATATTCTACAGTGTTATAGGTAGATGCTTCGCTCACTGGCTTATAGGCCAGGCTTAATTTTGTGGCAAGGCCATTTTGGTTTTTGCGGATGGCCTGAAGCAGCTCTTCTAACTCCGATGCATCCTGCGTGCGTATCAATGCACTGTACTCAATCGGTTTCAACTGAGCGTCTACCAGTTGCAGCAACGGCAGCGCAGGGCTTATTTGTTTTTTGATAGCCGCGATTTGTTTGCTCTGTGATGTGGTCTTGGCTTTTACTGCCTGCGCTTTCTTTGAAGCGTTGCCACGATCACCTAACCCATCGAACCCATTGAACCCACTGATGAGGTTGTGTTTTTTTGTACCATGTGCCCAGCCTGCTTTAACAGCGGCATCAAATTTTTCAACCTTGCCGCCAATGGCTTTGTGTAATTTGCGGGTCTTCTCCAGTGTGACCTGGTTCTTTCTCCACTCCACAATGTCCAATCCTTTTTCCTGCGCCTGGGCTTCCGTCCAATAACCATATCCAAGCTTTTCGGCCATGCGAAAAAGGTTGAGCTTCATGGCCAGCAACAGCCCGTTGCGTATGGCTATGGTAGCGGGGTTGTAGCGCACTATCACTTTGGCCACTACTTTGGCGGCCTGCACTATGGCTGCACCAGCGGCCTTTACTCCGCTGCCTACCTTTGAGGCCACTGACTTAATACCTTTGGCTATTTTTTTAAAGAAGCCTTTACCAAGGCCAAAGCCACTAAGTCCGTTTAGCTCTTCGCGCTCTTCCAGGCAGGCCAGTTCGTTAAGGACTTTTGAACGGGTGTTGCCATCGTCAAACACGGCAATGAGCGAATCGAGCCTTTGGGCGAAAACAGCAGGGTTATAAATGCCTGCCGTAAGTGCAGGGTTGATGGCAAGTATTGCACGGGTGTTGACCAGGTGCTGCTTAAGGCCAAGCAAAAAAGCAGTTTGCACCTGCCTGGGGCTTTCACCATTAAATCCGTTGAGGCCGTTAAATTCGTTTCCAAATATGCCAAGCAATTCTTCTGCTGAAGAAGGGGCTGGGTATGCCAGTAACGAAAAAGCCTGTGGCGTAATGCCGCCAGTGATCGTTGACTGATCAAGTCCATTGAGATATTGTATTTTCATAACCTTATCAAATTTTTTGAGGGGTTCTACTTCGTGATCGAACTTATCCACCACGCAATCCATGACGTAGTATTTATTGCGGGCTACTTCTTTGGCGGTAAAATCAGTGATGGGTACACCTTTCTTTGGCACCACCACATACACATGCTGCCAGCCTGTGCTTTCGTTATATGCCGCCTTTCTAAGGGCATGGCTAATTTTTTGGTGGTGTAAATAGGAAGAGAGCAACACGCTCATACAATCGCAGTCGATACCTCTTTTGCGATCCAGCCAACTGCGGCCTGGCCTGCGTATCTGCTCAATGCCGTTGGCATCTTTTGCATATTGAAAGTGATTGTAGACGTGGTTCCAATCATTGCGCAGTGTTTCTTCCAGGGTGCGGCCTTGCAGTGTTGGCGCTACCTTTTCGGTATCTTCCAAGGTGTTGAGCACGATCTTAGCCATGTGGTTAAGCGTATCGTAGGTGTCGCTTGCCTCGCCTCCTATGATGGGGTTTGTGCCCAATAGAAATTCTTTGTTGTACAGGCTGTCGTATTCGGTGCCAGGGCGGATGTTACGCCTGCCCGATGCCACAAGTCCAAGTCCGATCAATGCTCTTCTCATTTTTTTATGAAAATGTTTTGGTCTCTGACACCGATTGACTTAAGCCACATGGGCACGTAAAAACCTGGGCAGTCTTTTTTGGCGAACTGGTTATGCCCAGCGCCTTTTATTTCTGGATGATAAGTGATGATTTGATTTACCCATGCTTCCATTGTGGCACGCTGCGCGGGTGTGCGTGTATCTTTCGAGGCGGTGCCATCTTTGGTAAGGCCACCGGCATACACCAGGTGACGGCCAATTGAATTGGTGCCAGTTGCACCGTTGCTGATCTCGCGTGGGTCTACATTGTCGTCTTCATCGTAAGGGATAAGATTGACGAGCGATCCATCTAACAGGATCATATCAGAATATCCAACTTTGCTCCAACCGCGACCGCTTAGTTTTTTTACATCTACTCCGCCTATCTTTTCATCGGGGAGATCCAGAATACTTTCGTAGGGGGTTGACTTGTAGATTACGCTGCCATCGGCATTGACAAGCGGCCCCATGTGCCACTGGCGAATTTCATCAGGGGTAACGGGGCGACCTTCCGGTGTGGCGGTGCAATGGATGATGAATAATTGCAACTTTTGTGACATGATCGCTGCCAAGATGTGCAGCGATGGAATGGGGCAAGTCCGCTTTAGTCCACTATTGACCTTTTACTACCAATAGTTGGCAAAAGTTTCCTATTTTTACAGGTAGTATTCGGGGAATCAGTTACGAAGTGTTTTGATAACGTTAACTGATTGATATGACCATTTTAAACTACCCCGTTAAAAGAAATGCACTTGCCCAGGTGTATAAGATCAACACAAAATCACTTCGTGAAAGGTTAAGGGAGATTGGGATTGATCACGGCCACACGCTTTCACCAAAGGAGATAAAGAGAATAATTTCTAACTATGATTTGCCTGATGGGGTGGAGATAAAATTGTAGGCTACTGGTTTAACATCACCCTTCACGTACAACGGATGCCGTGGGCTGCCGTCTTTATTGATCACCAAGGCTTTCGCGTGAGGAAACATTCCTTTCAATTCAACATCCCTGCCTAGTTCTTTCACAACATCAAAAGCACCCCACGCAAATATTATATCCTTACTCATACGGGCAACTTCGTACAACCAATGGTCATTAGTTGCTGTGTTACCAAAGTCTTTCAGATCATCGGGATTGGTGGATACATACGGGAAGCAATTGGTCATATACACACCTCCATAACCCCAACTTTTGGCGAAGCCGATTACCCTGGTAATGGTAGGATCAGGTTCCGTCTCGTTTGCTGTGGATGGATTAAGCCCTATGAACATTACTTTAGGTTTGCTATCATCCCAAATTCTCCACAACACATAGCGGTACTTTCTGCAAGGGCTAAAGGTTGCTCCGTTATCGTCAAATAAATCTTTCATCAAACGGGTTCACTTTCATTTTTAAATTCGTAAGTCCATTCATCTGTTTCTTCGCTTAGGTATGCTTCTGCTTTTTCCTTCCACTTCACAAGTTCATTCTTAAGTTCGTCTGTTACCGGAACATTAATACCAGCACCAAACATGCCTTCCTTGTAGCCGCAGTAAGGGCACCAATACTCGCAGTATGGATGACGGAACGTCCATATCAGCGGCACTTGCCTTTCGTGGCTTCTGCAAATTTTAATTGATTCGTTGCTCATAATTTATTTTAGGTTGCGCTCTTTCAAGAGCAATGTGTTTTTGAAATCGTTTTTCCTGATTCGCAAAATGTGTTGGGTCTATCTCCAAGCCCACAAAGTCAAAACTCATATCCCATGCGGCTATGCGATGGCTACCACTGCCCAGGTGAGTGTCGAGAATGTTATCACCTGGTTTGGCGTATTCTTTCAACAGCCACTTGTATAGTAACACTGGCTTTTGTGTGGGGTGTATGCGTGGCTCGTTCAGTTTCTTATTGCCTTGCATGATGTGGCCTTCGCCTATGCTCTTTCCGTGCATCATGCCATTCCACATAAAGCGAAACATGCGTGTGCTATCGTGAAAGCTGCAATAAGCTAATTCGCAATCGCTGAAATCGGTGTTACCGTTTACTTTATCCCACACAATGCGGCCTGAACCAAACTGGTATTGGTAATAGTTACATCCCCAAATAATCTGGTTTTCAGATACGCGAAATAGCTGATCAAAATATTCTTTGTCGGGCACTTGCCATGTGTCTGTTATTGGATACTCATCGCGAGACACACCCGTAACAGAAACTTTGTTGCCGTAAAATGGTCGCTTCTCATGGCCGGAGTAATACGGAGGATCGACAATGGCAATTTTGTATTGCTTGTCTTTCATGCTGCGCAAGTGATCCATGCAGTTGGCCCAAATGTGCTACGGAGAAAGCCATCTTTATTTTTTACCATCGCCCAATCGGGCATTTTGTTTCTTTAATCTTAGTTTGCTCTTCCATATTGATTCCATTGCAATGCCCATCCTTTAAGCCATACTTTCCACCGTCTGGTTTTAAGGTGTGAGGGCACAACAGACAATCGGCAAAACGGAGATCGCTGTCAAAATCTGAATTGACTTTATCGTCAATATTAAATCGAGATTTTAAAAGCGAGTTGATTCTTATAGGTTCACTCATGTAAACTCGTAGTATTCATTATCACCTTTAATCGTTGTTTCAAACGGGAACTTGTTCTTAGGCACAAGCTTAATCATGTCCATCATCACCTTTGATCCGGTGAATACAATTCGCTTTTCACCTCCTTTTTCAATTTGAAGTGTTAGTAATTCAGTTCCTGCTTTCTTATTCGATGGCGTTATCTTATAGTCAAATACGGTGATGGGCAGGTTGAATAGCTTTTGTATCGCTATTTTTTCGCCAACAAAGGAATTGATATTAGGCTGAATGTTGAAGTCTTTGAAGTTGTTCATTGCGCTAGTAGTTTTTTGGTCAAGTGCCTGGCATTGCAGTGGCCGAGCCAACCGAGATAGGAAGCTTTAGACGGATGATTGGGATTCTTACTCAGCTTACGTGCGAAATTCTTTTTAATTGATTTGCGGATCATCACATGCGTATGCCGAAATACATAACCGACAAAGTCTATTCCCCTTACATCCACCGGAAAGACCTGGTGAGTTTGTTTCACTTCAAGTTTAAGGTCGTGCAGGTATGCTTTTGCCTCATTCATCAATGTGTGAAGTCTCGACTTATCTGAATCGAGAATCACAATATCATCGGCATAACGGTAGTAGTATTTAACCCGCTTTTCTTCTTTGATCCAATGGTCGAAATATGACAAGTAAAAATTCGCCAGGTATTGACTCAGGTAGTTGCCAATTGGCAAACCGGGGGCACTGTCAATGATCTCGTCAAGTAACCATAGCAGGTCTGGGTCTTTAAATTTCTTTCTGAGCAAGGCGTTAAGTACATCGTGGTCGATGCTTGGGTAGTATTTCTTTATGTCAAACTTGAGGCAATATTGCGTTCCTGAAATGTCTTTTAAATCGGCATTCAATTTTTGCAGTAGTAAGTGAATACCTCTTTTCTTAATGCAACTGTATGTATCAGCAGTGAATGAACTGACAAAGATTGGCTCCAGCACATTCATGATTGCATGGTGAGTGATGCGATCAGGAAAGTAGGGCAACCGATAAACTACTCTCTCCTTTGGTTCATAGATGTTGAAGATGTCGTATTCGGATGTACGATAGGTCTTGCTCACAAGCAGGTCTTGTAGCACGAGAAGATTTCCTTCTTTATTTTGGTTGTGTAGCGTTACACCGTATTGAGTAGATTTTCCTTGCTGCGCCTTCCGGTCTGCCTCCTGAAGGTTTGCAAGGCTTGTGATCCGCTCGTAGATGTTACCAATTCTTTTCATTTTGTTTTATGCTTTGCTTTTCATAAGTCGCCTTCTCCCGAAACTTCGGGATACCAACGCCTCAGATTTTGATCCGTGTTTTTTTGCCAAGAGGCAAGGTCTGCGACAGTTTCTAATACCTCAGCATAGGTGAGAGCTGACATTCGAATTCGTATTCCAATTATCGTAGTCGTTATACTGGAACCCGGACGAAGCCACTCAACCATCGCACAACCTGTTTTTCATTTAAAGCATGTATTCTTTACACACCTTCAGATAATTCTTATTGTCTTCACACATCCACTTCATTACATCGTAATTTTTAAAGCAAAGGCGAGAGCCGACAAGCGAATCCGCACGCCAAGCACCGTAGCCGACACACTGGAACCCGGACGAAGCCACTATAAAGCGTGGCTCATACTTCCAGTCGGTGTTGTTATAGTCAGGCTTCCACGGCTTACCATCATTGGCCAATCTGTTAGCTGCCTTCACCATAATAACAACCTTGGATTGTGCTATCTGAGATTTTCTATCCTTCTTTGGAAACAGAGCCGCTAACTGGATTGACGCTGCAACTA
The DNA here is from genome assembly GCA_038078535.1 of Patescibacteria group bacterium. Taxonomy (GTDB): domain Bacteria; phylum Patescibacteriota; class Minisyncoccia; order 2-02-FULL-40-12; family GWA2-44-9; genus 2-01-FULL-41-21. The sequence continues at coordinate 26,751 of JBBTYS010000024.1, forward strand.
TCTTCTTAGCATCAAGCCCTTCAAGCTTGCATGCCTTTTCAAATGTTAATTGTTTGATCTCTTTCATTTGGTTTTTATTTTTGAATAGTCATGAATAGTTTAAACACGTTCATAAATTCGGGTTGCTCAATGGCATGTAGTCCAAGCCTCTTTTCCATAAAGCAAAGGCGAGAGCCGACATCCGAAGCCGTAAACCAAGCAGCGCAGCCGAGACAGGAACCCGGACGAAGCCATGAGAAAGTAGAGAGTGAACTTAGGCGCTGTTGAATCCCAGTCTGGTTCTCGCTTTTCATTGAGGGCTCTGATGATCAATACAGTCAACTGATAGTTTACAACGTGGCAAGTTGCGTCAAACAGGGTGAGAAGTTTCTTGTAAATGATCACCTCTTCATCCTCTTCTCCAAGTTCGCGTAGAACATCTAGTATAGTTTTGATTTTGGTTACATCCTTTGGCTTCGCTTTGAGCGTGTACGCGCCAGATGCTTTGTCGAAGGTGTCTATCTCTTGCCCTTCGGGGATTTTAAGTTGCGGTGTTTTCATGTTTATTTGATTATGATTAGTTGCTCATACCACTTTGTGAATTTTCTACCTGCATGAATAGCCAATGAGCTATCTTTTAAGCAAAGGCGAGAGCCGACACCCGAAAGCGCAAGCCAACCACCGAAGACGTAATACCGGAACCCGGACGAAGCCACAATAAAGCGTGGCTCATACTTCCACTGATTGTGGTTTTTATGGTCGGCAATCCATCCTTGATTGAGGGATTTGATCAGCAACTTCAAAAACCTGAATGCCACCTCATCTTCTGGCAAGCCTTCGCATTGTTTGTTAAATTTATCTTGCGTGAGGCCATTGTCTTTCAACACATCTTCATCGGTGTTGATTCGATTCATTACTTGTTCTGTTGTTTCCATATTGTTTTGTTTTGGGTTTAATTTGATTTTCATGGCTACTTAACTTTTTATAGTTTGTTTTATCTTAAAGTGTCTACACATCTTTCTACCAGCAATTCCATTGCAGGCGGGGTTACGGCATTGCCGCATTGTTTTACTTGTTCTTTGGCATTACCCAGCACGATGTAATCGGCATCAAAGCCCATCCCTATTTTTACTTCGTGCTTCAGCAACATGCGGTAATAGCAATCATCTATTTTGGGTTTCGCTCCCAACATTACCAGGCTTGCCCGATCTTTTGTGGTAAGGGTTCGTACTGGCTCGTTTACATCACTTGCTTGTGTGCCACCATAGTAGTAACTGAGAAAGCTCTTTAGCGATTTGTCGGTGACTATACCATTCTTAATAAAGCCTGCGGTAATGGTGCTGAGTGGCTTTGTGGCCAGCCTTGCTTTGCCTGTGCGGTGCAGGTCTACAATCAATGGAGGCATTACTACTCCGTTGGTTGCTCTGGTTGTTTGCGTAAAGGCTACCTCACTTGCAGCATCGCGTATTTTATTTCTTCCGTTGCTATACTCTCCATTGGTGACAAGTGGAGAGAGTATGTGAAAACCGTTGTCAGTAAGTTGAGTTGGCAATGGGTCTTTAACACTGTCTTTTACCAATGAGCCAGGCAAAGTATTATGATTGCGTTTAACGATGATCGGGTTAAGTATGCCATAGCTTTGATCTCCTGGCTGAGTGGGCAATACCTCCTGTGTGGCATCCTTCACGCGGCAACTAATGCCAGATGTGTAGCGTGTGGTAATAATCTGGGGCTTGTTCCAATATTTTTCTATGCCGTATTGAATGCGCTTGACTGTATTTTCACTCAACGGCTTTTTGCGATCTCCTATGCGAGTGCCCGGTATGCTCCAATCAATGCAGTTGAATGCAGCATAGTAATATGGCTCAACCAGGTGGTTGCATGTAGGGCATTTGAAGACGTATTGTTGCTTATACTTGCCCCATTGCTTTTCGGTGGTCTTCCAGGCTTGATAGGTTTCGGTTTCTTTTGCACAATGTTGACAAAACCCACGTGGGCGTATGTTCAGGTCAGGAGCGGGATTGCCCTTCTTCCAGAACACCACGTACATTCTATCGCGGCTTTGGGGTGTAGGGTGTGCATGTTGTGAGTTGAGATAAACGCATTTGTGATTGTAGCCAAGCAGGTGCATGGCTTTCAACCAGGCATCCCACATTACCCAATACCTGGCATCCACAACGTTCTCCACAATGATGAATGCGTATTGATGAAACTCTGCAAAGCGGGGCACATCCCACATGGTGGCTCTGGATCTCTCGTCAGTGTGATCAATCGTGGCACGGCCAAACATTTCTATTTGTTGCTGCCACTTGCGTTTGATGCCTTTAGCCAGGGAGTGATTGGTACACTCAGGCGATGTGATGAGAAAGGTAGAGCTTGCATACCTGCGGGGGTCACAGGCAGATATATCTGTGCAGTCGTGATCGGTATCGGGGAAGTTGGTATTGTGCGTTTCAATGGCAAGCTTCCAGTGGTTGAGTGCGAGCTTTACGCGGATGCCGCTGTTGCCTGGCTTCCTGGAAAGGTTTCTTACTCCCTGGCTACTTCCACCCGCTCCGCAAAACTGATCGGTAACGGTGATGTCTGAGTCTATTCTTTTCATAGTTAGGTTGAGACGCAACATTTTGCGTCTTTACATTAAGTGGATTATGAAATTGATAAGTGCATAGCAATTCTTACAACCTTGCGAAACTTTGTCACAGCCTGTTACAGGGTTCCAGGTGTAGTCTGTCCACTCGATAGTTGTCTTGTTCATATAGTTGATTGTATGAGTGGAGACGCAAAATTTTGTGTCTTTACGCTTTTCATGTCTAGTAGATAAACATCGATCATGTCTACAATTTCCTGTTGCCATACTATCCACACGGTAGGCCGCTGGTAGGCTTGCTCTTTAAAGAACTGAAAGAAAACCTTGCTATCATTAAAGCCATCGGTGGTAGCAAACCAATGCTGAATAACTGGTACGAGCGACACGCCATCTAAAATGATTTGATGCTTTTTGTAGTTTACTTTGATCGGGTACACCTTCACACACTTGTACTCTACATGCTTGTGGCATTGCTTTGTGCGCATACCAGTAAACATTTTTAGTATATCACCTTCGCGTATTGGCCGCTTGCGGTTTACCTGGCGCACGGTGCCTAGCTTGGTGCCATTGACCACGCTGAAGATGAATTGCTTTTTGAAGTTGACGGCTGGCATTTTATTTTGGTGTGATTTGTCTAAGAATCAGATTGTCGTTATCGTCAAAAGTGAAGCAGTCGGGGCAGTAGTGTTTATCATCATCTGTTTCATGCCAACCACTCTCTGTGGCTATCTCGCGGGCATAATCCGAATCATTCCAAGCTGAATATTCTTCTCCTTCGCAAACATCTTTGCCGCAGTTGTCGCATACCACGGTGTACATTTCTACTTTCTTTATCATAGCGGTATTACTTCTCTGGTTTTAGGTAAGTCAAACTTCCGTCCGCTCATGGTGCGGGCGAGTATTGTTGGTGTGAAAATGGGATCGCCTTTCGCATCGTGCTGCACGTAGTGGGCACCGTTCTCACCATGCGGACCATTCTGCACGGCAAGCAAAACGCTGGAATCGCGTAGCTTCAAAAACCTTCTGCGTTTGCCTGGCAGTTTAAAGAGTTGCCCTGTTAATAGTTCTCCGGCTGTCATAGCAATCCAAGTTTTGAGAGCCCAAAAACAAATGCGTAAAACAAGCCAACCGCTACCAGGCCGGAGCCTACGGATATGCACACTAGATCCAGATAGAAATTGTTGCGAAGTGTTTTGCGCAGGTAGTAGAACCTTGTCATAGCTTGCGGTGGTTAAAGCCTTTCTTTTCTGAATTGGTGATCACCTCAGTAAGGGTGTAACCCATTTCTGGCCGGCCAGATTTAAGCACCATATTGTTCATCACCACAATGGTGAAGGAGATGATCCGTGTTCCTTCCTCTTTGTCGAAATAGTGGATGTCTACGTGTGGCATACTTATTTCCGGTTGATTAGCCATTGATAACCATTTTCTAGTTTTTTCAAATCCGCCTCCTGGTTCAGTGGCAGTGTGATGTCTTTTGTTACCTGCCTGTTCATTAGCCATCGATAATCCTTTTCTAGTTTTCCTAAATCCGCCTCCTGGTTTAGTGGCAGTGTGAGTTGAGTTTCCTTTTTGATCTTGCGGTCGCGCCTGTTGATTTTCTTAAACAGGTTGTCTTTTGCAACCTGCCGTTGCGCTTCATTGCTGAAGATGTTTGGCAAACTGATAATCACTTTGAGAAGTTGTATTGATCTCATGCTCCCATCATTTGTGGTGGACAAAAACTACCTAGCTCGAATAAAATCTGGTTGCCTTCTTTGGTTTCGCCTACACGCTGAAGAACATCTACTAGTAACACTGCATGAACAGCATCGAACTTTACCTTCAAAACCTTGCGGCCTTCCTGCAACATGCCATCGTGCCGTTTGCGAAGTGATTCATAGAATTTCTTCACCAATGCGCACCGATAGAATTCCTCGCGGTTGATGTCTCTGCGGTTGGCCACACCCAGCCAATAGATGAACAGCGTGGAGAGAAATCCATCCAGGTCGTGGTAATCCATCGGTATGGTTTTCACGGCTTTCATTTGCGGTCGTCTCCGTTGATAATCATTATCATCACATACATGATGTAACCAATGCAGGCAACCGAAACGCAAACGAGTAGTGTTATCAGTGCTTTCATTTTGATTGGATGGTTTGAGACGCAACATTTTGCGTCTTTACTGAGTACAACTGCACCTGCACTTTGTTAAGCTCGTCATGCTTGCGCCAGAAATCATCGCTGTCACGGTCGCCCTTGCGTATAAAAGCGTGTATTTCCTTCTGGATCTCGCGCTCTTGCTGTCTGAGTTTGGATTTGTCGGTCATAAGGCAGACTGGTTTAAAGTGCTATCATCTTTTGATTTCAGAAAGTACTCTTTGTACCTCTTGCCCTTCATGGTTTGGCGGTGTACGATGATGCCAAACTCGCGCTGCACATCGCAAATGCGCGAACGCAAATCGGCTATGCCATACCGCGCAAAGGCCATTGCACGGTTTACTTTTGTGCCTCGCTTTAGTTCCTGATAGAGTGTTGCCACTTGGCTTTCGGGTGTCATAAGCTGATTGATTTAAAATACTTCTCTTTATATGTCCGATAGAAATGACTGATCTGTTCTGGTGTGTACCGCGCTTCGTTTTGCAACCTGCTGAGGTAGAAATTCAAATCTTCGATGCTCATAAATCGGGGTTTGTCAACCGAAAGCGGGTCTAGCTTTTCGGCACGGGCAGTTACATACAGGTTGTTGCGAATGGTTGTTGCTGTTACCCCTTTGCGCACCAGGTCGTAAAACTTTTTGAGAAACGACACCAGGTTCTTGTTCTCTGCGTACTTTGTATTGTGCCACTCCATTGTGTCGTAGTACATGGTAAACATCAACTCGTGCTGAAGCGGCCCACGGCTTACCTGCTTGTACCAATCGGCACACCGGAGCGGGGTGATCTTGGGGTTGCTGGTATTCTTATCCAGGTATCCACCCTCAAAATCGCGCACTATCCAATTGGTGAGTACGTCCGTTTTATCGCGCTTTTCTTCCATGCCTATCATCTTGCTGTAGCCGGTGAGTTCCTTCCCGTTTTGCAGTGCCAACACTCGAAAATATGTGCTGTTTTCTTTGTCCCATTTGCGAATATTTGATAGTGGCATCCTTTGGGTTTGTGTCGATTGAAAATGTCTTCCTAACTTTTTTTTGTTAACCTTATTGTTAACACAAGAAGTTCTGATCAGTAAACCTCATACAGTGAACATTTGCTAACATCTTTTTTAAAGAGTTTTTCCCTAACTGTAAACTGACTATTGAACTCATAAAAAAAATGGAGTTTATTGGCAACAGTTTTCCTGCGTTGGTCATTTTTTAAGTATGTCCTACATTGAGTTTTGCAAGTGGCATACCTTAGCTTTCAGTAGGCCGTTGCGGCTATGGTATTGGCCTGTTAGGGGCTGTGTGAGCGGGGCGTAGAGGGCTGTGAGTGGTTCATGTTGGTAATTATTTAAATTGATTGTGAATGCTAAATTGAGAGGACTCTTGTAGACCGGGGGTTGCGGCTCGGTTTTTTAAATTGCCCCTTGCTGATTGTCTCCATATCGTTCAGGCACTTCTTCAGGTGCAGGGCTTCTTTGATCAGCTTCTGTGTTTCGCGCTGCATGGCAATGATGGTTTGCTTACGCACCTCGAGATCTTGCTTCATGCCGTCTATGCTGGCCTGAAGTATCGGATCGCTCATACCAGTGTGGACTCTTGGGTTCGCTGGTCGCTCATACCAGTGTGGGGTTCTTTCGCTCATACCAGTGAGGGGTTATAGGTGGCATCGTGCATTTGGTGCTTCACTATGTCTACTATGCGTGTGGTCTCCAGCATCTTCAACTGTGCCTTGCGGCTGATGTGTATGTCGTGGTTGCGAAATGCCTGGCTTACATAGGTGTGGCGCTCCACTTCGCGTTGTAGTTGCAGCAACAGATCCAGACAGGTTTGCGGGGCTTTCATTTGTTCAACTCGTTAGTTAACAAATGAATTGCCGCGCTCAGGTGATACATGATCTCGTTATCACAACCAAGTTGCCTTAATGAATCGGATAATTTTATCAACTGGTCAAGCTTTATTTTCTTTTCCTTCTTCATACAGGTTTGTTTTACTTCTACAATGCCTCCGAAAATATCGTACCTCCCGGGTCCGCCCAGGCTACGAACATTGGTCTTTAACTCAGCCTCATATTTGCGGTGAGTGGCCAGCGTGAGCGGGGTTAAAAACACCCTGTCTTTCACGTACACAATCAACCATCTTTCATGTGTTGTTATCATGCAGCCTGGCGTTTACTGGTTTTGCGAAATGTTGTATGTGCGCTGTGGTGATTGGCTTCAAGGCCGGCCTTTATCTGTTGGCGCAGGCGTGGCAACTCGCTGGTGAGAATCTTCCATGTCCCGCCATCGCCACCGGGTTGTATGGCTTTGAGTTTGCCTTCTTCGCACAGGTTGCGCACATGGCTGGGGCTCCACCCTAATGATTGGGCAAACTTGCTTACGGACAGATACTTTTTTGAAGGGGTTGCCAGGTCTAACACAAGCTCTTTTAGCTCGGCTAGCTCTTGGTTTTGATGTTGAATCAACTCTACAAGAATCAACATCTGCACCTCTGGCGATATGGTTTGCACTTTACTCATTCGATAAACTGACAATCTGAGTAAAGCAATTGTTCTTCTGCTGTAAGGTTGCGGTCGCCTTCGGTGGAGATCACCTCCATGAGGCTGTTTGCATGGCTTTGCAGCCGTTGTATGTCTCCGTACTTGAAACTTTGCGCACCGTTGGCAATGGCAGTCTGTTGCCTGTCGATGGCCTTGTTGATCTGTTCGAGCAGTGCGCTGGCTGTCATAAATTGCAAGAATTGGCACGGGTTTGGCAAAAAAGAAAAACCAGGCGGTAGGAATCGCCTGGTCTATTTCTTACTGAAGCCTTCGGGGAATCAGCTAACCTCACATGACAAGCAGAACAATCTGCGGTGAGACGGTTACCAACTAAACTGTTTGATCTTGTCATATTTTTTAGCTTTAAAAATTTCCATTTTTCCTACTAATGCCCCGAAGCGATGCCCAAACGTAAAAACAAATCTGCTAATACGCAAATATTGCTGTCAATAGAGACCGTTTTTTTGTCTAGTAATGGTATGCAACTATTTGACTATCAGTACTAAAATATTTTACAACTATTTTTGACTGAGATGGAGATTCACATAGGAAATTTGATCAGAGATAGAGCAGATGGGCTGAGAATAATGCCCGCTGAACTTGGTAGACTTATCAATAAGAGTCGACAGAATGTTAATGATATTTTCACCCGAAAAACCATAGACACAGATCAATTATTGGCAATCAGCAAGGCTCTTAACTACAATTTTTTTAAGATTTATACCGCTCTCTACAAGGGTGCTTATGTTAAGGTTAAAAAAGTAAAATTGGAAGGTTCTGACTCCCTGATGGGTCAGCTTGATATTGGAAAGGTTGAGGAAGTTCAACTGGATTATGGCGCCCCTGATTCTGAAGATTTGCTGGCCGAATGTGAAAAGGAGCGGGATACCTTGGCTGAGAAATACCGGATACAGACAGAGAACGCAAGCAACCAACAGAAGTACATTAAAATGCTGGAGGAGAAGGTGGCCATGCTTTCAGAATCAAAGCCAACAGTTGTCTAAAATTGTAAATCAAACAAACCCCAAACTCTTTATGAAAAAATCATTGCTAATTATCACACTGCTCTGCCTGAGCTTATTTACGTTCGCACAGGGGAGAGCTACTGATGATGTGGACACCACTGCTACGGTGAATGTGCCCGACCCAACTACCGAAGCTGAGTACAACTACTTAACCAAAGGCTACAGGGTGCAGATTGAGTCTGGCCTCGATATGAAGAAGGGTTATCTTATGGAGGATTCACAAGAGATAACCAGGGGCAACTATGTGTTTCAAATCAAATTTTTAATGAGAGAGGCCGCTAATGAGTTGGCCGCTATATTGATCATTACAAAGTCAAACGTGTCTGGCAACTCATACTATACCTGTGTGCCAATCAACAACAGTGAGTTGATAAATAAATACTACGCTGCCTTGTACGCCTGGGATAAGGCGTTGCTGGTGGAGTATTGCCTTGTCACTTCTGCTATGTTTGGGCAAATGACATCGGCATTGATTGAAACAACGAAATAAAAGGTTTGGCATCATTGTTGTGATTCCAACATACCAAACCCCAATAATTATGAAAACCCTTATCGTATGCTTTTTTCTGTATGCATCATCCGTGGCCATTGCTCAAAACTGCAAGTACAAAATAAATGAGCAGGACAAATTCACAGGCAAACTCACCAAGCTCACCAAGTCCGAAAAAGTGATTGGTACATTCTACACTACGGGAGAATTCAGCGTACAGAAAATTGATGAAGAGTACGCCTTCATCTTTAACTATTCCTTAAGCAGCTACTCAAAGTTTGATCCATACAGCATTAAGAAAGGCGCACCCTTAATTTTGCTTTTGGAAAACGGTGAGACGATAACGTTAAACTCAGCCGATGATATTAATGGCGAGAAGAAAACAACTATTGGGTTACCTCCGGTGTATTCCTGTCTGTTGACCAACGTGAGTTATCCGGTTACAAAATTGCAACTTGAATTGTTTGCTAAATCAAAAGTTAAGTCCACCAGGTTCTACCGTACCGAGAGCAACGGTAAGGAAGATTTTATTGACAACGAGATCAAAAAAAATAACCAAGACGATATTCAAAACCTGGTGCGATGTGTGTTGTAAGGTTTACCCTAATGTAACCCAATCGTTTCAATTAATTGGCTTACAGTTATGTTAATGACCCTCATAATCTGAGGGTCGCTGGATCGTTCCCAGCAGGGCCCACTTCTTTAAAGTA
>JBBTYS010000025.1:0-1501 GCA_038078535.1 Patescibacteria group bacterium
TATACGGTTTCGTTACCAATGATTGGATCCTAAAAATAACTTCACCTCCGTCGGTGTTAATTGCTTTGGCAACAATTGCTCTGTGCCTAAAGCACAAAAACCACGAACATGTACAGGTCGTCGCTTAAACGCTTCCGCCTGTTTTTTATTTTAAGAATTCTAGACTTTACGAAACAATACCTTAATGGTATTTTGTTTTCCAAGGAGAGTCCGAATGCCAAGGACGCCAGTAACTGCCGAGGCTTTAGCCAAATTTGGCCCAGGTGACCAGTTGCAAATCATTTGGCCTGGCGAGGATTTGGTAATCGTTACCGAAATTCTCAAGCTTGAGATACGGCCAGAAGCCAATCCCCCGGAGCTCCGTGACGATATTCCGGAACTGTACGTTGAATACAAAGACGCTATGGCCATCTATGAAGGAAGGCCGACACCAAGACCTGACTACTATTTTTATCAAGAGCGTCTTCGAGAAGACATCTTTGTGAGCCGTGAAGAAGAAGGCTTCACAGAAATTCTTAATATTGGTGGCGAGCAGATTCTTCTGCTGACCAAGTCGACTCATCAAGCATTCATTCGACTTTAAGGGTTCCCTCGGATACATAGCGCCCGCGCCGGCCTCGCCCAAGACGCAAGTCTAGGCGGGGCTCCATATTTTTAATAATCAAAAAGCGGTCGCTTTTCGGAGAAATTTCTAACGGTGCTTTAGCCCGTTAAGAATCTCTGTGGCGACCGCTTTTTGATTTAGGCAAAATTACTCGCCTGAAATGTTGGCCTGGAGATTTATTGTGCCAGCATTAACTTGGTTGTTGCAACTGATACCTACAACCTTAGGTAAAGACATGTTGGAAACGGTAACAACTTGATAGCCATAAGCTTGCAAGTAATAAGTCATGCCATTTATGCCAATGGTCCGAGCTTGGTTAGCGCGATTATCAAGAAGGATCTTTGAGCCACTCTTTAATGCCATTGAATTTGGTTGGGCGTAGCAACTTGCGTCAAACTGGATGCGGTTGCTTCCATATTGTTGAACTAACTGAGAATACGAAGATCCTGAGGTTGCCACTGGACTAGCCGTTGGATTTTTTACAACAGGAGTTTTTGTTGCACCAGCAGAAACTGATGGTGAAGCACTAGTTCCAAGATCTGAAGGAAGTTTAGAATTACCGCTCATCCACCAGACTCCTGCGGCAATAACAATAATAACGATGATCCAAAGTTTTTTCATTTAAGTTATATATTTTTGAATTTAAAAATCTAAATTTCGACCTTTTGTAAATTATATCAGAGTCTACAATTATTATTATACCATTTATCCACTTTCAAAATTGTATGAAAAAAGGGGCCGTCGCCGAGCGACTGCCCCTCCCTCGTCTTACGACGGAACTGCATGACTAGAACCTCACAGCCACCGAGACCACTGGCCCGATGGAAGTGATGTTCGAGGTTGTCCGCCCATAGCTTCCGAACTGGAAACTCTGGGAGGGCTTGATAACCCAGTTGG
>JBBTYS010000026.1:0-1623 GCA_038078535.1 Patescibacteria group bacterium
TTTCTCAGACGATGGAAGTAATTCGCTCATAACTAAATGATAGCATGATAAGTACCCGCAAAGAAGTGGCCTATTGCTTTTGTAATACAAACGTAATACATTCAGCTTAACAACCAGTTAATAACCAAAACTATGGAAGACACTAATAAGGACTACATTATCAACCTCCGCGTATCTCGTGCTACCTACGAGAAAATAAAGCACAAGGCGAAAGAGAATAGTGAGAGCATATCAACTTTGATTCGTAAGGCCATTAACGATAGTGCCGAAGTCATAGGCGACCTATCTGATGAGATTTTCCAGAAGCGAGATAAGTTCAAAGATATTATCGGCTATCATCGTTTTAAGACGGCCCAAGAGTTAGAATGCGCACAATGCCAGTCAAAGATACCCGCCGGAGAAACAGCCACCGTCGGCGAAACTGAAAAATCTAAGAAGTATTTCTTCTGCAAGAATTGCAGACCATAATGAAAAAGATTCACCGTTCATTACAAATCTCATTCACGAGCATCAAATACTTAGTACTCTATAAGTTTACTAAACATGGAAATAAGACCCTGGGTACTCGACTTCGTCTTGCTTGTGAAGAACTAGGATTTGTATTCATAAAGATTGGTCAGATTTTGAGCACCCGCTACGAACTTCTCTCTCGCGAAGATTGTACTGAATTGCAAAAACTCTTGGATTCCGTGCCACCAGTTCCATACGAAGAAGTGCGTAAGATTTTCATTGAAGATTTTAACATCACTCCGGAAGCTATATTTCAGAACTGGAACCCTATTCCTCTGGCTTCAGCTTCTGTCGCCCAAGTCTATAAGGCGCATATTCCGAAGTATGGAGATGTGGCTGTGAAAGTTCGTCGACCAGGTATAGAGAAAAATATACGGTCTGATTTAGCAATACTTAAACGACTGGGCAAAATTGCTCAAATATTTTCAAAAGACCTGAGCCGAATCAATCTGAACGAAGTTTTTAAGCAAATTGAGTCATGGCTTTTAGCTGAGATAGATTTTAGAAATGAAGCCAATAATCTGGACCGAATATCAAATCAGTATCATGGGAAGATGAGAGAGGCTATCGGAGAATATGCTGATAATATGGTCTTCGCGAAAGTTTACCGTGACTTTTCATCTGACCAGGTTATTACTATGGAGTTTATCGAAGGCGTTCCAGTTCGAAACTTTAAATCAATCGAAGGTAACCCTCTATACGATATCCCAGGTTCTATTAAAGCCTCTATGGGAGCAATAGTGAGGATGTGGATGAACGGTGATGAGTTCGCCTTTCATGGAGATCCTCACCCTTCAAATTTACTCATTCTTCCTCATGGAAAATTAGCCTTCTTAGATTTTGGCCTTCTAGGTTATCTAAGTAAAAAAGACACCCGAGAGACGAGAGATCTTCTATTGGCTGTCTACGCACAAGATTTGGATGCGACCATTCGAACTGCTCTGAAAATGTGTGGGGTATCATATGACAAATACGCTCTGAAGATTAGGGAGGATATTAAAAAATACCTAGAGACCACAAAAGATAGTGCTATGGGATTCTGGTTTACTGGTATTGCCAGAGTCTTTATAAAACACCGAATTCCATTTGCATACCACGTCATTCTCATCGGCC
>JBBTYS010000027.1:0-8776 GCA_038078535.1 Patescibacteria group bacterium
TGTAGATAAGTTTCCTTGAGTGGATCGAGCATTCCACGAGCAACTTCATGACCCATAAAAACTGTGAACGCTACTCCAAATGAGGGATGCAAGACAGTACCCACAATACCAAGCCCGATTATAATCTGGATGAGAAGAATGGATCGTCGCTCATCTTTGATTTTACGAAGGAAGTATGGAGCAATAGTAGCACCAATCATCATACATATAGATATCCCAGCCTTAACATATCCAAGCTCTATCTGAGATGACAAACTGGCTAGAAAAAAAGGCTGCCACTGCATGTTTGGCGCTTGAACAGCAAACCATTGGAATGTACCCACAGCTAAAATAAACCTAACTTGTTTGTTACTAACGCTGTAGTGGACACTGGAAAAAACCATCGCTTTCATTATCTTTAAGTCTTCAGTAAAGGAAAGTCTTGTTTTCTTGAAATCTTCCTTCATATAAATCATTGCGATACAGCCGGCAGTTAACATAAAACTACCAGCCATGAACCATGGCAATGATAACGAAATAGAACCAAGAACTGCCCCTAATATTGCCGAAATAATGCTGACAACATTTACGAGCTGCTGCTTGCGAGCAAAGATGGGTGTGAATGACCCAGTAAATCCTTGCTGATGAAGTCTATCAACCAACCAAGCCTGAAAAGCACCACTGGCAAAGGTCTGCCCCACTGCACTTATCACTTCAGCGAGAACAAATCCCCAAAAAGAATCGGCGAAACCATAAATCAGCATTCCTATCCCAAAAAGACAACAGGAAATGACATACGATTTCTTCCGACCAAAGACATCTGCAAATGCTCCCGTCGGAAGCTCGCAGACAAATAAGGTTGTCCAGAAGAAAAGATTCACTACGTTGATCTCCATGTAGTTCAAGCCTTTTGCAAGCAAGAACGTCACATAGAAAGCTGAGATGAACGAAACTCCAAAAGCCGTCGTGCCTTGTAAGATAAGGTAATACCTTACTGTTTCTTTCATTTCTTTAGTCACTCTTCCTCCTCGTTGTAAATGTACTGACTTAGATAGAACTAAAACGCCTCGGTCTATCTAACCAAGGCGCTCTTGAAAGTTAAAAAATTGAGAGTTATTTTACATCAAAATCGCCTTGGTTAAATAAACATGAAGTTTCCTTGTAATCGGAAAGACCCCAGACCTGTTCAGGGGCAGTAAACTTAATATTCATTTGGCGATTATGATATTTCATAATGTAGCATAACTATAACATGTTTAAGTATTTATATCAAGTTAGCCCACCCTTCAATAGACAAAAAAGTCATATTTAAGTAGTATTTGAGCAATGGACCAGGTAGTGAACGTCCGACTAGGCTTGAGTAGTGACGGACAATTTATATATCTGGCGAGCGGTAATAACTTGAAATTCGATAATGCATATTTTGGTCTCAAACCAAAAGGGCATGTCGGGCTTCTACTATTCTGGTGGAGATTACAAAGATACCGCACAAAGTCTTAGCGAATAAGACAAGGCTGGTAAAAGCCGATGATATAAAATCTGGTGCCTATGCCCAGCTCGTTTTGGACATGAAAAAGGCAATGAAAGATAATATGGGTGTGGGTCTCGCCGCTAATCAGATTGGGCAAGATCTCAGTATCTGCGTCATCGACAACAAAACGGCGGAGGCTTTCCAAGTGCCCGACGTTTACTTCAATCCTGAAATAACTGAATACTCCTCTGACGTAGAGGCACGCGAGGAAGGCTGTCTCTCAATTCCTGGTCTCTACGTTGAAATTATAAGGTCAAAAAAGATTATGTTTAAAGCTCTCGACGAAAAAGGTAAGAAAATAAAATTTAAAGCCAAAGGGTTTCTCGCTCGTGTCCTTCAACATGAAACCGACCACCTTAATGGTTTAGTAATTAAAGACAGAATATTACGTTAAGGACTTACCCTTTGCCCCAGACCCTCGAAACCAGTCCCGTCGGTTTCCTCATGGTCCCAAGCGACCACGAGACTCCTTCCGCTACTGGGGCACAAGGGTAAATCCTTAACTTCAAAACATGAAAATTGTATTCTTTGGAACTCCTGAATTTGCTACCCGTCCACTCAAAGCTTTAATAGAAAAGGGCTATTCGGTTATCGCAGTAGTCACTCAACCCGATAGCCTGCTGGGCAGAAAAAAGCTCCTGACCTCCCCCGCCGTAAAATTAGTTGCCCAGGAACACCAAATACCTGTCTTTCAACCAGAGAATTTAAAAAGTGAAGAATTTTTTGAAACATTTAAAAACCTGAACTCTGATATTTGTATCGTCGGCGGTTATGGAAATCTCATTCCTCCACGCTATCTTGAGGTGCCTAAATTTGGTTTTCTCTGTATTCATCCTTCCATCCTACCGAAATATCGCGGACCATCCCCTGTTCAAGGTGCGATACTAAATGGGGACAGGGAAACTGGAGTCACGATTATGGTCATCGATAAAGAAATGGACCACGGCCCGATAGTGTCTATAGAAAAATATGCATTAAGCCCAGATATATTTAAAGAAGAAGCTGAAAAAGAAATGTGGGACCTTGGAGCAAAACTACTCATTAAAACCTTGCCAAAATACATCTCTAGAGAAGTGGTGCCCCAACCACAAGACCACAACCAAGCCACGTTTACTAAATTGCTCACTCGCACAGAAGGCAGAATTGACTGGTCTAAATCAGCTCAAGAAATCTATAACCAAATTCGTGCTTTAAATCCCGAACCTGGCACTTGGACAATGTGGAATGATAAAATCATTAATATAAAAAGTGCCGAATCAATAGAGGGCAAACTAACTCTCTCTGTCATTCAAATTGAAGGTAAAAAAGAAACCACCCTCGCCGAATTCCTCCACGGCCATCCCGATTTCAATGTTTCTCAATTAAAATAACTTCTTGAAAATAAAAAGAGGCCCCGCGTAGGCCCCGACTTCTACGCGGGATCCCTAGCAGGGCGACGAACTTGTTGACTAACCGCCGGTTCGAACGGCTGGCTTCGGGGCTGACTTGCGAGGCGTTCGGGTCGCTGCCGTGGTCGGCTTTGCGGGTACGCGCTTGACGATGGTGCGCGTCTTCGTGATGGTCGGGACTGGGAGTCCCGCCGCCTGATACTGCGCCGGCGTCGGCCTGCCACCGTTGCGCTGGATGAACTCGAGCGCATTGCGGTTGACGATGTTGTTGAGCTCGGCTTCGGACGTCCCGAAGTTCGCAAGCACCTTCTCCGAACGACGCGACTCGTCGACGAACTGCAACTTCATGGTCTTCGCTTGCTCCGGCAAGGCCTTCATGTCGCGGAGGCTTCGCAGGGTAACGCGAGCGTCGCGGGCCCAACCTTCCTGGATAAACTTCGTCAGCTCGTCGCCGTTGGTGCCGATGACGTCGAGAGTGAGGTCGACCGACGCCAGCTGGCTCAAAATCTGGACGCTGAGCTCCTCGGCCTGAGCTCCCGACGGCGAATCGTTCCGAAGGCTGGAGAACTTCTTGATGGCCTCGTCGCGGGCACTCTGCTTCGCGATTTCGGCCTTCGACGGCCCACCACAGGCGACGACTGACGCGACCAACACGGACAACACGGCGACGAACGTAATCACTCGTTTCATGCACCAACTCCTTGTTAACGTTAAAGATATACTATCATGAATATGCTCTTTTTGTCAACAATGGTTAGCCACAGCCCCATTTGACGCCTTTTATTCAAAAATCTATTATTTGGATATGGAAATTATCGAAAATGAAACAAACCCACCAGAGCAGAGTGAACAGGATGCTCTTTATCAGGCGAGAGTTGAGTCTGCTACCAGAACGGTCAGGCAAGCAGAAGAAGAATTAGCTAAAGCAGAGACAGACGATCAAAAAGTAATTTGGCAGAATCGTTTGGAACAAAGACGAGAAGCCCTAAGAAGAGTCATCAATCGAGAAGTTATACCAGAGGGAGAAATTCAAAAGGAAGAAGGACGAGAACATGAAATCGCCGCCTAATCATAAAAGCGCCCCGATTAATCGGGGCGCTTTTATGATTTTAGTCTATAAGTGGTTTGAGAGTTTTATAGTAGTCTAGCTCAGCTTTACGAACTGGAGCAACTTGCTCTGCCCTAATACCTAATCGATAAACGGCCATTGGAGATAAGTAGCGCTTACCATTACCACTAATCTGGAAAACGTCTCGATTGAGTGGAGATTCCTGATAAACATATTCGCTAATCGGATAGAAATTAAATTCTTTTCGACTAATTGTAATTATGTCTTCTGTGCGGTCGCCATAGAATTCAAATATCTTTTTGGTATTTACAACAGGACGAAGCATTCCCCCTTCGGTCAAATAATAAACACGTTTTGAATCACCCTTAACTTTGACTAAGTTAGCACGAGGATATTTATCAAGTTGCTGTTGGGTAATAGGTTGAATCATGCTGGTCGTATAGCCATAATCATAGAATACAGCCATCGAAGGAAACGGATGCTTGTGGCCATTAACTAGTTGGTAAATGTCTGGAGAACTAGGAACAGAAACAATATTAATTTTTTCGCCAGTTAAACTTTTTGGCGCCTTAGCATTACTAATTGTTGCAGTTAAGTCTGAGCTAGTATTTGTGTTACTAGTCGAAGAACCCAAAATGTCAAAATTTAATCGAATTGGTTTAGGTTGATAGTCCCCCACAGCAATACCGGTAGTGGCACAGCTCATACCAGTCATGCCTAAACCACGACAAACAATGGTTTGTGGATCGAGAGTAGCAGAGGCTGGAACTTGAGGATTAGCGAAAGACTGACTTGCAAAAGTTGAATAGGCCGGAATTATGCCAGCTGTTAAAATAGTGAGGATGCTAAGGATTGTACGTATAGCTCTATTCATATCCTGTAATAATAGCATATTTTACTATATTTGTCAATTAGGTGCAAAAAGCTTGTTTTTGAGCATAAATATAGTATAATGGCCTTAATATGTCACTAGGAGTAAACGAACTCAAACCAAAGACTTTCTTCTACGAAGGCCAGCCCTACGTGGTTATGGAGACCCATCACTTGAAGATGCAACAGCGCCGACCTGTTGTTCAAACTCGCATGAAGAATCTTTTGAATGGTAAGTCCCTCGAAAGAAACTTTGCTCAATCGGATGTTTTTGAAGAAGCCGATATCGAGCGTCAGAAGGTTAAATATTTATATGCTCATCGCGACCAGTACTGGTTTGCTTATGAAAAAGATCCAGCCAAACGCTTTGAATTAAAGTCTGAAATACTTGGCGACTCGGCTAAGTTCCTAAAAGCCAACACCATGATTGATGCTATCGCTTTCGAAGGCACAATCATTAGCATCGAACTACCAGTCAAAATGGAGTTCAAAGTTACCGAAGCTCCCCCAGCCATTCGTGGTGATACTGCTCAAGGTGGTGTTAAACAAGTCACCATTGAAACCGGCGCAAGTATTAATGCTCCTCTCTTCATCAACTCTGGCGATATTATCATCATCAATACTCAAACTGGAGACTACGTCGAACGCGCCAACAAGGGTTAAAAGGAATCTATAAAATTAACAAGCTCCGCACTGAGGCGGAGCTTAAACAACTTGTTGGGGTTGGGCATCGGCGGCCACAGGAAGATTGACTTTGGCCATCTTCTTCTTTGCCAGAGGTCCTTCAGTCCTAAGTAGCAAGTCCCACTTTTCATGGTAAGACCACCAGTGAAAGCGAGCCCTAAAATCTAAAGCTTGGCTAGCTCTTGGGGAAATGTTAATGAGAAGATCTTTTCTTTCGAAATACTCTCTCGGTATATCCGCAACCGGAACAACAAAGAAGTGCTTGGTAGGTTTCTTGGTATGAAGAATCAGGTAATCAAAGAGGTTGAGCTGGCTTGTACGAATATGAAAGCGCCAATAGCCATTGCTCAGTCTCTTGACAGCACGGAGCTTGCAACGATGACCATTAATATTGGCTTCCAAGGTTTTGCTGTAACGAAGCCAACTCTTGTTGTATCTGGGGAGAATATCAAACGGAAGGGCTAACTGCTCTGCCTTCTATACAAAAAACTTAAGCCTCTTGTTTGTTTTCAAAGACTTGCGAGCCAAGTTTAGGCGAACTTTGTGCCTCAAGACCCTACCTCTCTTATGGGCGGTTAGTCCACCAGGGAGAAACTTATGGCATCGCTTGTACCACAGACACACATTGGTTCTCGAGATTCCCCACTTGGTTGCCATTTCAGACAAAGAAAGTTCCCGTTTTGAAAACTCTTCTAAAAGGCCATCGAACGGCGGCCAGCCCTCTTTTGCATTGTAGTGAGAACGGAGGTCCTCAAATGCATCTCTTGCTTCGTCTATTGATGAGTATTCGCAACTTCTATATTTTTCGACCTCTGCCTTTCGATGCTCAGAGCGACAAAGGACGCAAAGAAAAGTATCTGTATGCCAGAGCTTTCGAACAGAGTCTGGACTTTGACACTTCGTGCATATCCGCTTAATCCACTTCGTACTAACCTCCTTTTCAAAGGACGCTAATACTATATACTAAAATCCTAAAATAGCAACTAGTAGTTTTGTTTCTGAAAAATTAGGAGGCCACAAGGAATGAGCGCCCAAACAAATAGAGCTGTTTGGTTACCAATATAAGGCAGGGCCATAGCTGGAATTTTAGTGGCAATATCGTAAAAAGATGGCGCAAGATTTAAGATTATGGAAACAATAAAACAAAGTTGAACTATGCCCATCAAAACTACGGTTGTGAATGACGCTTCACCAAGATTAAAACGAGCCTTTAATACTGAGCGATTCAACAGGAAAAATACAATCGCATAAAGAACAAAGAAAACTATGACTCTTAGAATTGGTAAATCATCTGTAAAAGAGGTGTGTTTCATTAACCAACCAAAAAATGGAAATATAGCCTGCAAAGTAAAAGCCACATAGATTGAAAGAGTTGAAATTAAAGTTCTCGTTCGACCTAGAGTTAAGGCCAACAAAAGCACTCCTACAATAACCAATATGCCAAACAGCTCTCCGGAGCCGAGAGCTGGTGTATTAATTGAGCCTAGAGATGGGATGCTAATCTGACTAGCTTTATCCGCAACCGCTTTTGTAGCAGCTTGACCCGCAGCGTCAGTCGCAGACTTAGTCACATCACCAAAAAAACTCGAGAGGTTAAAAATACTTAAAATCTTGGAGATTATTTCCATCACAATCATTGTAACATAGATCAATACTAATTCTCACCCAAATCAAGCGAAACCTCTCTAATTTATCTGCTCCACAAGCAAGAGAATCTTTGAAAGCGAGATTAGTATTGATTGAATAATCATAGGTCGAGCGCCGAACGAAGTGAGGAGGCAAGCGAGGGTTACTTGTGATTATTCAGTATCGATACTAATTGAGGTGAAGAGATTATTGAAGCTGAGGACCTGCAGAGAAATTAGAGAGAGTGAGCGACTACTTAACTTTAATATTTACTACGAGATCTCCTGAATCTTGACCGCCCCTACCAGCGTTGCCACCCTTCGGCACCACCACATTATATGAGTGGGGTAAACTTTCAGGCAATCGTATTTCAAAAATTCTGCGGGTTTTGGCTCGGCCGTTACCTTTACAAGCATGACAATTCTTTTCTGGCATTCTGCCCTTACCACGACAAGTCGGACAAACTGCAACAGTTGAAAATGTACCAAAAGCACTTCTAACACCTTGCCGGACTTGACCAGCACCCTTACAAGTTTGGCAAGTAATTATTTTGTAGCCCTTTTCAACGCCTTGTCCTGCACACTCTGGGCAAGAATCTTGAATATCATATTCCAGAGTACGAGTCATGCCTAAATCTTTCTTACTCACAGTTACTTCTATATACAAATCTTCACCTTTCCGCTCTTGGTCATGTTGTGGCTGACGACTACCACCAAACATTTCTGAAAACATTTCAAAGATGTCTTCACTATTACCTCGACGACCTCCGCCGAACATATTAAATAAGTCCTCTTGATTAAAGTTATATCCACCTTGGCTACCAGAAAAATTGCCGTCGTTATAAGCGTAACCTAAATTATCATAGTTAGAACGTTTATGCGGATCAGAAAGCACCTGGTAAGCTTCGTTCACTTCTTTGAACTTAGCCTCGTCACCAGTTTTCTTGTCGGGATGATGTTCGTGGGCTAATTTACGATAAGCCTTTTTAATCTCATCCTGACTCGCCGTCCTCGGCACTCCTATAATTGCGTAATAGTCTTTATTGGCCATTTTACTTGCTTATTATACTCTATTTGACTGTTGATATCAAGATGTGCTATAATACTACCATGGTCAGCGTTGTAATCTTCTAGCTATCGGGCTCCCGGCTAGGAGGGCAATAAGTTGCACGCGCGACGACTATAATAGGGAGTCCACTGATCCTTTTCTAACAGTTCTTTCGAGATTCGGTGATGGATAATCCCGAATACTGGCTAGGCAATCACCGAGTGTGCAACTGCCTAGGGGTCCGACGGGTAAGCAGAAGCAGAGGTTGGGTTAGCGTCCAGGGTTAACTCAACTTCACAACATTCCGACGCAGCCATCGAAGACGCTGTCTAGGGCCGAGACTCCAAAGGGATATCGGCCCAATTTTTTTACTTAAACAACTAAGACCTCAGCTTTCCGGGTAGTAGATATTCGACTTGCGGCTTTGCCGCATTGGGAATAGTCGAATATTCACTATCCCGGTTTCACACAACCAATATTTCAGCCTCCACTTGCTTAGTTTTAATTTCTACCACATTGGTCTTTTTTAATACCCAGAACAATAATGCCTTTGACCTTAATAACTTCTTTTCTGATCCAGAC